>JAUVBH010000140.1 GCA_030591285.1 Thermoplasmatota archaeon | reverse complement strand
CAGCGCAGACAACGCAATGATTCTTTTACCGGATTGGGACCCCTTAGACCCCATTTCTACAGAAGCAAGGAAAAGCACCTTGTGGATGGTGGCCAGCCGGGAAAACACAGGGATATTTTCATGGATATCGACTCCTTTGAGGTTGAAATAATCTATCTTGGGGATGGAAGCGTTGTTGAAGAATATGATATGATCCCGGGCAGCTTTTTCTGGAATGAAGAGGAGACTAAACTTAAAAAAACCGGAGACTATGAGATCAGGATCATCACAGACGAAAGTGTCGATGCTTTTATGGAGTTCCAGGTCAAGTATTCTGCAAATTACTCTCGTTTGGGACTGATATCAGCGTTGTTCGGATTCCCAATATTCTTGATCGCGGGTATCGCGGGAATTTCATGGGGGTCCGTGACAATATACAAGAAGAAACGGGGTCTGGATGAACCATCAGAAGTGAATTCCCATTACAAGTATGAAGGGGAAGATCCTATGGAGGATGAGAAGAAAGCAGAATGGGATGAATACGAGACATCCCCCAGAAGAAAAGAGATCTGGTTCGAACCAATGACCAATCCCTATGATGACATGCCCTCGGATTACTACTCAAGAAAAAGAGCAGAAGGTGAAGCTTTCAGCAAGAGATGGCATCAAAGATTGGGCGACGAGTTGGAATATAAGATGAAAAAGAAGATCGAAAAGAAGAAAAAACCTGAAAAGATCAAAGTGGACAAAGATAACTGATCATTTCCAACCAGATGGTTTACATATTCCTTGACCCATCCCTCTCTTCAAGGAGATGAACCATGGAACACCCTCAGGACAATGAAGAACCTGAATTCGATGACACACCCCCCGAAGATATTCATATTCACAGGGTCTCGGTTCCGGGGGGATGGGTCTTCATCGCATATGTGAGAAGAAAAGATGGAGGGAAGACATATACATCTCAATTATCCACTGTCTATGTTCCCGGGAGAAGGTGAGGGCCCCTATTTGTTCTTGGCCATTCTTACCAGTATATAGATCAGCAAGATCGCTCCCAGTATCATGAATATCCCACCACCACAAGCCAGAGGCATCGCAAAAGGAGCTGAGCCCTCGGCCAATTTCACAGCTACCAGCGCGATCATCCCGCCAGCCAATGCGATCCCAACGGACATGAACATCAATTTTTTCAGATCAGGGGCCATGTAGACCTTGCCCTCTGGTGTGGATCCTGTAACGATCTCTTCATCCCTTTCAACGATTATCGCCTCATATACCTCGACCTTCTGCTGCGTGACAGCAATAATAGGTGCTTTCATCTTCCTAATGAACGAATCGACCACGACCTCCACATCTGCCTTTGGTTTGGTAAAAAAATAGAGTATTGGTATCCAGAACAGGGGAATTCCGGACAAGGTCAATAAAAATCCTATGGGGATCAGTCCCCAAAGAAGACATGAGGGTTTCTTTTCCATTTTGACTATCATCTTGAAGCGGTTCTGATTATCTGTCCTGAGATCGAAAAAAAGTTTCAGGTTCATCAAGGGCCCGAACTTGATCCCTTTGCTGGGGCCCTGTACGACGTACTTTCTCCTGGCCTGGCTGTAATGGACCTTGCCGCCAAGATGCTCAATGAGATGGTCATCGATCTCATCGAATACCTCATAGGGAGACTTCGTTGATGTGAACTGTCTTTCAAAAGCGTATTCGGCCATTCCCCTCGATAGGTAAAATGGTTATTGATATTCAAATCTTTATTCGAGAAGGATCGTCTCAGGGGCCCGCTGCCAGGGTTTTGATGATCTCCAGTGCTCCATCCATTCATCAGGGATCACCAGGGAAATAGCTGCCACATCTCCGATATTCGACCCAAGAGGAGTGGGTTTGATCTCCACACCACTGCTCAGGGCAGGAAAGGACCTGTAGAACTCCTCCTTGACCAATGGGAGAAGAAGATCGACATTGTTCAGGAAGACACTTCCTCCAATGGTTACCAGTCTGGTATCAAGGATGCAGTTGATGGATGCAAGTCCACGTGCCAGGGAACGTGCAGCGTCATTGACGATCTTTTTAGCATTTTCATCATCATGATATGCCTTGAAGACATCTTCGGTCTTCACTCCCCCACCATACTCAAGAGCAATTGCTGTTCCAGAAGATGTGGACTCGATGTCGCATATATTGCCGCATCCACAGACCGGACCTTCAAACCCCACATATACATGACCACCATGTGGAGCATTTCCGTTCTTTCCTCTGATCAATCTGCCATCAACATAAGCTCCGGTACCCACACCGGTACTCCAGGTGACATAGATCAGATCATCGAAACCGATCCCCCCACCAAAGGTCCTTTCTGCAACAGCACCCGAAACAGCGTCATTCTCGATAACCAGCTCTTTGAAGGAGCTTCTCATCTCCCTTTCAAGAGGAATGGATTTCCAATCATTGGGAATTATCCCTCTCTCCGGAGTTATTCCCCCGCAGAGATTGTGACAGATCAACTCTATCATTCCATCGATCTTCTGAAATGGACCTGCAGAACTTATTCCAACTGCAGACAGGTTATTGGGATCGGTCCCGGTTTCAACAAGACCTTGCTTTATCATTTCCTTGACCTGTCGGGGTATGGTGGTCTCGTCTCCAGATAATCGTACATTCTGGTAGTATCGAACCAAAATTCCCTCCTTATTACAGAGGGTCGTGGTGATATTTGTGGCACCGATATCCACTGAGGCGATGACTCCATTCATTTGATGGTCCCCTGATCTTGCAGGTCATATTAGGAAATGTATCTTTTCATTGATCTACCATCACTTCTGGATCATTTCAGAGAAGAGGTCGAGGTAATCCGACATTAGTCTGGTGATCAGAAAGTTCTCGCGAACATGCTCCTTTCCCTTCTTCCCCATACGTTCCCTGAGGTCCTGGTCATTGAGAAGTGTGATTATCCTCTCAGCATAAGCGTCGTTATCTGTAGGTTCGCAAAGGAAACCGTTCTCTCCATCCTTGACCTGAAGTGGAATTCCTCCAACCTTCGAAGTCACCACCGGAGTTCCCTTCCACAATGCTTCGGAGACCGTGAGGCCGAAACCTTCCCTTATGGATTTCTGTATCACCACATCGGAAACACTCTGCAGTGCATTAACGAAAACTTCCTCTGCATTGATGACGAGGATCACATCACCAGACTCAGTAAGGTCCCTGGCCTTTGCCTCGACACGCTTGAATATCTCCCCTCCCTCCGGATCGTCCGATGCCATGCTCCCACACATCACCAGGCGGCAATCGGCCGTCTCCTTGACCTTCCTGAAGACATCGATGACACCTTCGGGGTCCTTCCAGATATCGAATCTTGAGATCTGAGAGATGATCGGTTTGTCCAAGGGAATATTGTGTTTTCCCATCTCTTCTTCGATCTTTTCTTTGCCTAATTCCTTGTTCTTCTCGGTCAATGGATCTATTGCAGGGAATATGATGACGTCATCTATGACAAGGTCATCCTTTCGATAGGCAGTGTTGGAGATTATCATCTTATCATACATCTGGATATAACCCTTCACGAAATCCCAGAGATCCTCATTGGGGTGTGTGATATCTATGTGGAGCCTCCATACCCAGGGTTGTTTCTTCTCGAAAAAAGCTATCAGGGGAAGCGGCTGAGGATCATGGATGACCACAACATCATGGTCAAATTCATTGTATGAAGCGAACTCTTCATTTGTACCAAGATAGAGATCCTTAACCTCTTTCGTAAGGGAAATATCTCCCCCCTGGAGACCATTATGGAAGCTCTTTGTAACTTCAAAGAACTCGTGGAAACCATGAAGTATCTTCCATTCAAGAGCAACACCCAGATGGTTCAAAATGGGAACCATGGAGTTCAGCATCTCAGCTACTCCACCACCATCAGCTGTCGTGTTCACCATCAGATATTTCTTTCCAGCATGGGTCTTGGCCTTCTCGATCAGATCATCGATCTGCTTGTCACCGACCACTTTCCTGTATTGCTCGATATCTATCATGGTGGATCCCGTCCGCTCAGCGGGACAATATTAGGACCAATTAAAAGGTTTTCATTTAAATTTCAAATATGAGAATTGTGCGGGTAAAAAGAAGGTCAATTTATCTTTACCATTCGGGATAGAATGTCCCTGACCTCGTCCACGTTCTTGAGATTGAACCTGGCCTTTGAATTGGTGTAACCAACCCTTATTGAATACCCATTCTCCGGAAGGACCTCGAACATATCCTCATCGGTCCAATCATCCCCCGCTGCGAAGATGAAGTCCCAATCCTTACCCTCCGTCCATTTTCTGACCGCCCTTCCCTTGTCGACACCGATGTTCTTGATCTCTATCACCTTGTTGCCGTTCAGGATACCCACGTTGAGATTGGAGATCATGTTATGAAGTGTCTCCTTCATCTCGCTGATCTGGGCTTGGGCCTGGTTCTGATCTGCTTTCCTGTAGTGCCATGCCAAAGAGAAGCTCTTCTCTTCAACGAAAGCTCCCGGTGGTTTGATTACATATGATTCCAGAACGGGTCTGATCTTTTCCTTCCAGGAGTCCTCAAGCTGTTCTATCATGCTCCATTGACCCTTTCTGGTTTTGATCCAGACCCCGTGTTCGGCTATGATGTTCAGATCCATATCCCCAAACCACTCCTCCAGGGTATGTTTATCCCGGCCGCTGACAATTACGAGCTCGTTACCTTTCTTTTCTATCAGTGAGTTCAGAACGGACCTGAGTTCTGGGTCGGGAACCGCTTCTTCAGGAGAACTCCTGAACTTGACGAGGGTCCCGTCGTAATCCAGAAGGAACAGTCTGCGATCTCCATTTCTGTAGTCCTTGAGGAGTTTGTCGGTTATGGTCCCATCCATCTTCTTGAAGCATTTTTTCGTCTGTATCTCTTTGATCCGATCGAGCTCTGATACGAAATCGGATGCCCACCTGTCTACGTCATATTTCCGGATCCTCTCCCTCATGATCCTGTTGCTTCGGACCTGCTTTTCCTTTGGCATCTCAAGCGCTTTGTATATCGCATCTGCGATATCCTCCACATTGTGCGGATTGACGTGGAGGCACTCTCCCAGTTCCTTTGCGGCGCCGGCAAGTTCGGAAAGTATCAGAACACCGGAATGGTCCGATCTGGATGCGATGTATTCCTTAGCGGTAAGGTTCATACCGTCCCGGAGCGGTGTGATCAATGCCACATCCGATGCACTGT
>JAUVBH010000219.1 GCA_030591285.1 Thermoplasmatota archaeon | reverse complement strand
CCTTCAAGGTGATTGGACTCGTTTTCTGATTGAACAAGATCGTAAACATCCTTGTAATGCATGGTCACCTCAACCGGATCCTTTGCGATCTGGTGTTTGAACAGCAAAAATGGTGTATAACTGTAGCTGATATTGACGATATCGTTATGTGAAACATATAGGTGACCTGGCGATGAAGTTGTTGTATAGCTTGTCATGAAATATCCTGTGAACTGACCATGTGTCCCCACCCGTCCGAGATTGATCGTCTTCCCGGTGAGATCGCTATCGGATGATATCTGCGCAGAGACACTAGATTGTGCAACCAGATCAGGATTGAAGACACTCACAGTAACATTATCCCCTCTGGTTGATACATAGCTCCTGTAGATCGCCATATCAGGTCCATCGGCAGGGTTGATCAGTTCATAATTGGAAGCCAGTGCATAGTGTTGAGGTCCCATTGGAATGTTGTATGCTTTGACCTCCACTTTCCACCAACCCTTTTCAGGAGATGGTATGGTGATCCCTTCCACCGGATTTGTTCTGTCCAACACATCATTGTGGGGTGAGGTGAGATCGTTACCATTGTAAACCGTCCCATTGGGAGAGGTTATCACAAGGTCCAGGTCATTTACGAGATTGACCGCACTCCATGCTGCAGCAGGATAATCGGACCATGCAAGTGTCATCCTTAGTTCATCCTCACCATCGATCCTGACATACCTGGTCAGGTTCTCATTTGTTTGAACTCCGATCTTGTCATCGATGTAGGACACGTTGTTCCCTTCTCTCGGAGCGAGAGAATTGTGAATGTCTATTCTTCCCCAACCCTGGTCATTATCCGGTCTTCTGTTGATCTCCTGGGTTGTTGCATTTGAGGTGCCAAATTGTCCCGGAGAAAGATCAAGTGCACCGTTGATCAGAGTGGCTTTCATCAATGCTCCGGAAGGATTTCCATATCCCAGGGTCTTGTTGTAGAATTCTCTGATGAGAACGACAGAACCTGCAGTGATGGGAGTTGACATGGATGTTCCACCCATGAACAGATAGTTGGAATTGTGTGGATAGAGTCCCCATCCGGTAGCAGTCGTTACCGAGGATCTGAGAGAAAGTATGTTTGTTCCAGGTGCAACTACATCCGGTTGGATCCTACCGTCATCTGTGGGCCCTCTCGAGGAAAAGGCGGCAAGTCCAGAGGGGTCATTGGACATTTTATCGGTCCTGACCGGATCAACAGAATACTTCCACAACCATGATCCGGTTCCCCATTGGAATTGATATCCACCATCCAGTCTGTAGTTCTCGCTGGCACCCACAGTGATGCTGTTCTTGGAGGATGCTGGGGATCCTATTGAATCGGGATCTATCTTCCCATCAGGGTTGTATGTTCCGTATGGTTTGTAGTAATCCATACCATTGTTGCCGGCTGAGAATAGAATGATCATTTCAGGATAATAATAGAGGAACCAATCAACATCCCTGGAATTCGAGGTGTAAGCCCCTGCATAGTTGGCTCCCCACGAATTGGTATGTATCCTTGCTCCGAAATCATACGCATCCTTGAAAAGAAGGCTCAGGTTTGAAGGCAGCTGCAGTGCATTGCCAGAGTTCTGGTTAGCTATTGATTGGAAGAAGATCTCAGCTTCCGGGGCCATCCCTTTGATACTTCCGTTTGAAAGGGATCCATTTCCTGCAACAGATCCAGTCACGTGTGTCCCATGGGAGTGTGTATCATTTCCATTCGGACCTGCCCATGTTGAAACCGTAACCCGGTTATCCACATCGGCCTTGATATCACCTGTGACCGAGTGATTATCCATCCCTGTGTCGATACCGGTATCTGCTATGGCCACTTTCTGTCCAGAACCAGATAGACCTAGATTGTCCCAGGCCGTCTGGACTCCTGTATATCCCAGCGAGACATTATTGTCCAGTTCATACGGCAATCTTGGCTCCACCCACATGACCGAGGACATTCCGATTATATCGTTGATCGATGTGATGGGAAGGTCGATGACGAACCTTGTGGATGATCCTTTTCAACCGCTGGAGATATTGTTTTCAGCTCATTCTCCATAGCTGGGTCCGGGTAGAACATATCGACCATCAATTGATCTGTACCCATTATCTCATTGACCATTTCACCCGAGTTGAATACATCATAAAGTTCCGGAGATACTTTGAGACCTGATGGAAGGTAGGAAATTCCGGATACACCAGCTGAATTCAGAATATCTCTCTGTTCAAGGTTTTCTGCCTTGATCATGTAGCACATGTCCGGGGCATATCCAAGAACCTGTGCACCGATCGAAGTAAGTTCTTGTTTCCATTCCTTCAAGATGGGACCATCGAATTGAACGATATAGATCCCGGAATCCTCATCCCCGGGGAGTGTTGGTATCTTCTCCGACAATTCATCGATCTCATGATCGCCCCATAGGGTCTTTACCATGAAGCTTTCGGAGTAGGTATCCACCTGCCCCTCATCAGATCCATCCAGGGCTCCTGCGGTGGAAATGACACCTGAAAGAGTGAACAGGGTCGTTACCAGCAGAACCATGAACCCATTCCTTGTATTGAACATAGGATCATCCTCGGTCCGCACCTTGTTTTTCCAGAAAGGTAGATGCTTAAGTATCACTCCTGGACAAGGGTAGTAGATAACCTAAGTTTGGCCCCATTTATAATTTTTTAGGTTAAGAATTTCAAATACGGTCATGGAGGTATGAGATCACTGATCGATCTGATAGCCTCCAATCCCTGGCGATCACCGATCTTTCTCTTTAATATCTCAAGGCCGGAGAGGAGATAGGGATAGAGGTAGCTCTTCATTTCCGACATGTTCTTGATCGTTGGTTCTTTGGTATAAGCAATGATCTCAACCATGGGCCATATCTCGTAGTTCGAAGGGTCCCAGTTCCTTGAGGGCTTTACGGGTTCCAGATCGTCCTCTCCATTGAACAACCCTATTGATAGACAGAAGGAGCCCAGTTCATCCTTCGTCCTGAAACCCGGTTCAGATATCAGGTGCTCGATCGGTGAAAATGGATCATTTCTATTCATTTAGAGCACCTCCCACTTCTAATAACCTGCTCCCACCGGTCTCCATCACCAGTCTATAATGGCGAAATTCCGATCCATGTTCCTTCCAGATCCTCTCAGCCCGTTTCAATTCATCAACGTCAAGTGTCCCATCAGGAAATGAGATGAACACTTTTTTGGATATTTTCGGAAGCCCATCAATGATCCTTTGCCTCCTGGTTGAATCAATATATGGAAATGGTGAATCTAGCATTAGCATTCCATCTGAGATCCCTGGAATGGATGATATAACGGAAAGTGCCATAAGCTCTCTTTCACCTGCCGATAGATAAGCCATTGGAAGGATGCGCTCACCATCATCGATCCCCAGCTCCCTGCCGAGTCTGAATGTTGTTGGGTGGATCCTGATCTTTCCCAGTTTTCCTCCGGCATCAAGGTTCATCAGTGTTGAATTCGCCTTATCCTGTATCACCACTCTCATCTCTTCCATCAGTGAATAGGATCTTGTTGTCATATCATCAATAACTTCATCCAAAAGAGCCAGGCGTTTACTGTATCTTTCATCTCCACCTTTGGTTCCCCACAGTTTGACCAGGTCTTGTTCGATCTTCCTGATATCTCTTTTGATGTTTTTATTGAGAACTTCAACATTCTTCAGTTCATCCCTTTTCCTTTCCAGATCGGAGGAAACCCTTTCGAATTCCCTAACAGTTGAGATAAGGGTATCAACCATTGTACTATGGTCAACTGATGGTTCCCTTGAAAGGACCCATTTGACCTTTTCCAACTCCTTGATCCGGCTTTTCATTTTCTGTCGGTCATATGGGCTTATTGCAAGACACATCCTGGCTCCCTCAAGCACCTGGTCCGAGGTCCAGATGGGTTCCATGCCGAGATCTTTCAGTTCATCTCTTCGAGCTTCCAATCTAAGCAGTAGGG
>JAUVBH010000116.1 GCA_030591285.1 Thermoplasmatota archaeon | reverse complement strand
GTGGCAACCTCGCTTATGTGTGCGGTCCCATTGTTCGAGAATACCATGTACTCCCCATCGGTCACGGCGTCCCACTGGCCGCCATGGCGGCGAGGTGGTGCCAGGTCGCTGTATCTCACTGTAGATCTGTTGCCAGTGAAGTATACAAATGCGTCCGGGTCCCTGTTCAATACATCGGTCATATCGTTGTTCTCTGTACCGATGAAAGATATTGCTCCGCCGCCAATATTGCACCTTTCTATGGTGGGAGGATCGTTCGGAAATGGCTCAAGTTCCACGGGTACATCCTCGAATGAGTTATCATCAGGGTCGAAGAGAGTGATCCTAAGCCCACCCTCGATGAATACTGCCCCATCTGCATTAATGTCCAGGCTGGATATTTTTATCGTGTTGTCCGTCACTCTCAACGTATTAAAGGAGTTGGTATTGGACAGGAACAGGTCCTTTTCTTCATCATCGCCCGTGTTTCCGACGTCGAGCCAGACGATATTATCTCCGTGGATCCGTGGTGAAACTGCCGTATTCGTGTCCGAGACCTTTGTGCCCATATCCTCGAAAACAACCTGTTGGCCCTCCACCAAGTATCCTGTGGTAAACCCATAGGATACAATGCTGATCGCAAAAACAAGGGAGGTAATTATCAATAAGCATGCTATGATAAAAACTGACAAATGAATCCGGAAATGTTCCAAATCCTTTTTAGACATGATCAAGCCCATTTATAATTTAATTATTAAGCTTTATTGAAAGACTATGTAAACCAAAGTGTGTGCAAGCCAAAGATGTGGATCGTCACCTTTTTGGTTCTCACAGATCGCTTTTGGAAAATTACAGCAAATATATTTAAGATTAACATGTAAGGGTACGACAATCATGGACAAAGGATAAATATTCCATTTTTTTCTGCATCTGTAACATGGAGGAATATCTCCTTTAGATGTGCAATAATGATGATCAAGAGATGATAATAATGAAAACACCAGAAGTCAAATTGAACACTCCGAGCGTTCAGGTCGATGACCCATTGAATATCAACATCAAGAACGCAAAGAAGAGAATAGCAGTGATGAGTGGAAAGGGTGGAGTTGGAAAGACAACGATCGCTGTCAACCTGGCTCTCGGATTGGCTAAAAAGGGATATAAAGTGGGTTTGCTGGACGCGGACCTTACCGGACCAAATGTGGCCAAGATGCTCGGATTAGAAGGTCAAAAGGCAATGATGACGAACGAGGGAATACTCCCCATCGAGCATGTCCACGGTCTTCAGGTCTTTTCCATGTCCTTTCTGATGGAAAACAGTGATTCACCGGTTATCTGGAGAGGGCCACTCAAGATGGGCGCTATCAAGCAGTTCATGAGCGATGTCCTATGGGGTGAAATGGACTATCTTATCGTCGATCTCCCACCAGGAACTGGAGATGAGGCGTTGAGCGTTGCTCAACTTCTTCCCGACCCAAGTGCGATAGTCGTCACCACCCCCCAGGAGGTTGCACTTCTCGATTCTAGAAAGTCCATCAACTTCGCCAGGTCCCTCAAGATGGACCTCCTCGGCGTTGTGGAGAATATGAGCGGTATGGACTGCCCTCACTGCGGGGAGAGCATAGATCTCTTTGGCGTTGGTGGAGGAGAGAAAGCAGCGAAGGAAATGGATGTAAACTTCCTTGGGCGGATCCCAATAGATCCCGAGATGGTGATCAATGGTGACTCCGGTTCACCGACCATTGACAACGACGGTTCCAAATCCCAGAAAGCGGTAATTTCTATTGTAGATAACATTCTCGGATCATGATCACAATTACTTCTAAGATCATTGGATCCATAATAATAATAAGTGTGGATCCTCCACCCGATCAATGTGTTCCTTGTACTGCTATTGAGCGTCTGTGTGAGTTTTAAACACAAGCGCAATATGTGGGGATTTACTACTGACTTTCATGACAGCCATATACTCTGACCTCCTTACTATTCTAACTAAGATCAAAGGGGAGGCTGTTGTCGGGTTCGACCAAGCAAGGCTCGATGATCTGATATGATTGTAGATGTAGGCAAGTTCATAGATCCTGATCTATCACGAAACATTTCATATCGCCTTTATGGTGATACTCCTATCAACATTCACTCTTCTGGATCTGGTATTTCTCCTGTTATCATTCTTATCGATCAAGAGTGCCATGAAAGGAGAGATCTGCGTAGAAGATGACTGAGATGCGTTCTGCTCAGCTATCCTATTATCGAGGGGCCAAAAGGTTTAAATCCACCACTCCGTTGTGCAATTATGCGACACAATCGAACTGTCGCCCTTTGGACGCTTCTCTCAAAGATCTCGGAAAATGTCCCGTTTGAAAAGAGAAGGCTTTCTGGATTTTTTTTCCGTTCTTTCAAACCGGGATATTACGATCCGGGAGACGCGTTGAACACAAGGAAGTGAAGGTTTATGGTTGAGATAAGCAGGAACCTATGTATCGGTTGCGGTATCTGTGTAAATATCTGTCCGGATGGCTTCCTGGTCGAAGGCAGTATTGCTACAGTGAAAGATGATTCAGCGGAATGTATAAAGGAAGCTGCAAGGGCATGTCCGAAAGCAGCTATAATCGTTGAGGGGGTGGATCAAACCGGAGAGGCCATGGGGTCAGGACGCGGCATGGGACGTGGAAGAGGCATGGGGGGAGGTTCTGGTCGTGGAATGGGACATGGAAGAGGGCAGGGCCATGGTTCCGGGAACAGATGGAGATGAAACTGCCAAATATGCTAATTAAAGGTGATAATTTGGAAAATATTAAAAAGAGCCTGAAGGAATTGAAGCATCCAGAGATCGACCTTGATCTGGTCGAGCTAGGAATGATCGGACATATTGCAGAGATCGAGGGTAAAGTGAGTGTCGAATTGAAACTCCCCTTCCCGAACATACCGATCAAGCAGATGTTGATCGACCAGATAAAGGGAAAATTGAGTGATTATAATGTTGAAGTGAAACCCTGCCGGATGGGCAACGAGGACAAGGCAAATTTCTTCATTCTGGCAAAGAAACATTGGGCATTGTGAATAAATCAAACCAGTTGGGACCATCAAAATGATCAGATGATCGTTTGTCTCAAACGAATATCTGATCCGGGAGAAAAATATGCAAAGATTGACAGAGAAGATGGCCAAAGGTAACTTCTGGTGGTTCCTCTGGCACTCTGGATTCCTGGCGCTTGCTTCCAGTTTCATGGATGTGGATACTGTCATGCCGTCGGTCGTGGCAGATTCGGGTGGTTCACCATTACATATCGGGTTGCTGGTCAGCATCATGATCGGTGGATCCAGTGTCACACAGCTTTTCTTTGCCTCGTATCTTTATCGAAAGAGATACAAGAAGAACTTTCTCCTCATCGGTATAAATCTACGAGTAATATCGTTGATAGGATTAGCGGTCTTCTTCTTCGTTCTGAGGAACATTCTGGGATCGGGTGAGGTCTGGTTCATCCTCGCCCTGGTCTCGGTTTTCTCATTGAGCGGAGCATTTGCGAATATCAGTTACATTGACATTATGGGCAAGTCCATATACAAGAAACAGAGGAAATCCTTCCTTTCTCTGAAGCAGGTCGTTTACTCCATCGGAATTCTGGTTTCAGCATTGACAGCTTTCTGGGTTCTATCCGGTTCGAGCGGTTCTTTGGGATACGGTGTGCTCTTCATTCTTGCTGCCATTTTCCTTTTTATCGCATCATTGGGTTTTTGGAAGCTTAAGGAAATAAAGGGTGTTGCTCTCCCGGTAAAAAGTGCTTTCGCTTTCATCCGTTTAGTAATAAAAGAGATCCGTGAAAAACCTAAACTCAGAAATTACATATTTATCATCAGTACCCTTGGAAATGTCCTTGGTCTGATGTCGTTCATGGTCCTGTATGCCAAGATGAATTTCCCATCTCAAGATCTTCAGGTCGGAACCATGCTTCTTGTAAAGGTGTTCGGAGCTGTGATGACCGGTTCTCTTCTATTCTATTTCTCGAAGAGGTTCAAGTACGGAAAGCTTCTTTACATCGTCATATTGCTGGCCCTGCTCCTGCCAGTTCTAGTAATCCTTTTTTCCGACGATCATATTCTTTTCATGTCAACCTTTTTCGTGGGAGGGATCCTTGTGACGATGTACATCGTGTCAATGTCGGGGATCCTTTTGGAGATCTCCACGAGGAAGAACAGGGCATTGTACGCTGGTGCGGCGGGTGCGGGAAGTATCTTTCCGGCCGTGTTCTCCCTGGCGGGGGGGTGGATCGTTCATTCATTCGGTTTCGATGTGTTCTTCATTATTTTCGGACTGCTGGTTGCAGTTTCGGTCGTATTTATATACCGGATCAAATGCCGTAAATAGAGAGGGAAGTGATTGATAAAGTTGATGTCAGATATGTCATTACCATAATTCAGGATTGGATGGGTTCGATGGCACGCCATTACTTGATATCAAGTCGTATATCAAGGACCCCGATTCAAAGGAAGATGCAAATTATGGGTGGATAGATGATCTGGAGGATAAAGAGCACCTGACCCTTCATATCAAGGGCATCCCTCATGATCATGATTAGATCCAATATACCATATTTATGGGATCTATAGCAATTTGTACCGCTGATCTGTCCCTGACATGTTAAAAAATATTTATATGTGGGTCGATCATTATCACATTAGAGTTGGTTTCATGGAAAATGCGATGGAAAAAATGAGTATGCCACTTTTAGGAGATAAGTTCCCAAAAATGAAGGTGCAAACGACTCGTGGCCAGTTTGAACTCCCTAATCATTTTGCAGGAAAATGGTTCGTTCTATTCAGCCACCCAGCCGATTTTACACCGGTTTGTACAACCGAATTCGTTGCCTTTCAGAAAAGATATGATAATTTCAAGGAACTGAATTGTGAACTGATCGGACTAAGCGTGGATCAGGTGTTTGCTCATATCAAGTGGGAGGAGTGGATCAAGGAAAATATGGGAGTTGAGATCCAGTTCCCGATCATTGCCGACACTGGATCGGTCGCTGAGAGGCTTGGTCTTGTTCATCCAGGAAAAGGGACCAATACGGTAAGAGCTGTATTTGTGGTGGATGCTGAGGCAAAGATAAGGATCATTCTCTACTATCCACAGGAACTGGGCAGGAACATGGACGAGATCCTGAGAGTTGTGAACGCCATGCAAATATCCGATAAGAATAAAGTTGCCATGCCTGCCAATTGGCCAAACAATGAGATCGTCGGTGATCATGTTATCATACCACCCGCAACCGATGTGAAAACCGCAAAGGAAAGATTGGAAAAAGCGAAGGCAGGAGAGTTCGAGTGCTTTGACTGGTGGTTGTGTCACAAGAAATTGATGACAGATCGATGAAATAGGAGACGTCAATAATGGTTGATGAAACCAAGATCGGGATAATAATATGCGATCGATACCACACATGCGCCGGTGGAAAATGTCTGCGATCCTTACGTAATAGAGAAGGAGCTTTCAGCAGGTATGGGAAGAACGAAGAGGTTAAATTGGTTGGTTACACCACTTGTGGAGGTTGTCCCGGTGGGAATATTGAGCATGCACCGGAGGAGATGATCAAAAATGGTGCTCAGGTAATTCATCTGGCAACTGGCATGGTGGTCGGATACCCGCCATGCCCTTATCTTGAACATTTCCGGGACTTCATCAAGGAAAGATACCAATTAGAAGTAGTGTTGGGGACACATCCAATACCTCAAAAATACTACAATATCCATATGAAATTGGGCACTTGGGACTCCCCCGAATGGAAAGAGATGATCAAACCAACACTTACCGATGAACAAACAAGGATCAACTATGATTGAGACTGAAAGCCATAAAGGTCAATGATACCATTCAGAATAATCTTGAG
>JAUVBH010000111.1 GCA_030591285.1 Thermoplasmatota archaeon | reverse complement strand
GAAGAAGATCGCCATAATCATCGCAACCGTTGCCATCCTTGGAAATCTTTTTTATCTTGTCGACCCACCAACCGATTCAAATACGGATGATACGACAGATGATGATGACCTAGGAATAGGTGATGATGATCTAATAGTCTCAGACATAACATCACTGATTGTGCCCGAGATCAAGATCGGTGACCAGGCGTTATACGATTATGATCTATTCGCTCAAATGTTCTGGGAAAATAAAACCAGCGGTGAATGGGGAAGATATACCTTCACCGGTGAGGGTGAACTTCTGAACTACGTAGATGATATCCAGGAAGTGGAAAGTGGATTTCACACAACCCATGATGCCCTCGAGATAACTTACGAGACAAGGGCTTCCTTCAATGTTAAGATCGAAGGTAGCGATGTTGACACTGCAGTGATACCTGGAAATATCGAGTTGCAGAGATCAAAATTCACAAATGTCTTTGATCAGCATGTCTTGAAGACCCTAACCACAGGTGAATTGGGTGTTGAGAATCTAGGATCAGTATTTGGAGGTGGAGCAGCTCCCGTACCTCTTTCTTATGCCGCTGATCTGAAAACCTACAATGATCCAAGCGCAGATCCTATCATATCACTTGATGATGCGATCTATGCCATGGGTCAGGTTCTTACCCTGAACTCGAGGGGGTCCTTCGAAGGAGAACCTGTATGGGATGAACCCGATCGTATTTACAACTGGAGTGTAGATGGGGCATACAAACTACTGGGTCATGATACATTCAAGGTCAATGTGACCAGCAATATGTGGAACTTCCTTTTCTTCAACCGAGAATTCTTCGTTACGGATGATTATCCATTCCCGATCAAAGGGATGACCAGAACGAATTCCAGCTATTACGGGGAAGAGGAGTCATTCTACATCATTCTGGAGACCAATCAGCAGATCAAAGACCAGGAAGGATCCCTGAAAAGAGGAGAGAAGGACATCCCCTGGGGAGATTCATCCAATCATATGGAGTATCCTGATCAACACCAAGCTGGCGAATATGAAAGATGGAATTATGCTCCGGATGATGGTACAGAGGTCGATAGGTCCTCTTTCAACACTTTCACGTTGAATGAAGCAATAGAATATGCAAAGGATAGATCCCCTGACCTGACTGCTTTTCTTGACGAATACGAAAGGGAAGGACTCGTTCTAGTAGAGGATTCTGTTTGGAACAAATCAACGGAAGATAATCTGGGAAGGAACACCACTTACTGGTGGAACCTTACTTTTTGCTATGTCTATGAAATAGAAGAGATGATGGAGTATTATGAAACCCACCATGATGAGGATGATGATGACAGAAGTGATGATTGGCCACTTTGGAGATATCGCATCCTGGTTGCGAAGTCCGTTGAAGAGGACAGGCTAGGAAATACCAAGATCTCGACCTTCATAGCGGGTGATGAGGATCCAGAAAAGGAGAAGGACCCATTTGGCCTGAGACAGGTTCGATGGGGCGATGGTATCAATCAGGACAATCTGGCCCTGGAGAACGAGGTCTTGACACTTACCCATGCTGAGAAGATCATGAGGATAGATAATACAGTCAAGGATACGGTTTTCAAAAACAACAAACTGGATGAGGGTATAAACTTCTACTATGGCGTTGTCGGAGTGAACCAGCAGAACAATCAAGGATTGCTTCTTATCCAGCAACTAACCGGTGTTCAAACTCCCACAGCTGACAATGCATTTGGCCTCCAGAGTGGACAGGTTTGGGAAGGAGGATCAACCTTCTCAACTGCCGTGGACGCGAATACCGGACAGATGCTTTACGTGACGAATATCGAAGGATCTGAGCTGGCGAGTCTTTTCAGCGGTGGTTAATTAGGAACGGGAAAATCTTGCTAAGAAAGACAGTTTATGTACTGCTGATCGGAGCTATCGTTCTCAATATAGGAGCGGGTATTCTCTACAATGGTGTTCCCAAAGAACTGGAAAAGTTCATTTCCATTTCTGATAAGATGATCAATGAGGAGTTGAGCGTTGAACTGCCCTTTTCCAGGTCCGGAGATATCTATGTCACTTCCTATAATATGACAGTAGAGATGGAAAGGACCTCAGATGACGGGGAGAAGGATAGTGGTTCGTTCCTGCAGTCTGGGATCATGACAAGGTCGATAAGTCTTGAAGAAACGCTCATCGACCTGAACGGTATCCAGAAAATGACCTACATGTCGGAGGACACAGGTCAGTTGGATCTTAATGGCGATCTGAAGAGGAACAGAAGGATCTATCAAGATGAGGACACCGGTTCAATGGCTGAAGAGAGATCCACTTTACTGGAGACCTCTGGATTCATTGGCTCCACTCCGCAAGTATCCCAGATCGATGTTGACCTCAGGAATGCGAGGATGTCATGGGAGGAACTTCTGTGGAGGTCCATGGTCCCGGACAATCGATCATTTTCAAATGGAACAACCGGATCCTTCAAGGGAAAGATATCCATGGAAGAGATCGGGGTTCTTTTACCGGATGCAAAACTGGAATGGACAGTAACGGACACCTGGGTCGACATCGATGGGACAAGATCCAGACTTCAGGTCTCTGACATCGGAACCCAAGACATCAAGATGAGTATCACAGTGGTCTTCTCGGATAGGAGTCCGATCCCACTGAGCATGCATCTTCAAGCTACAGGCACATATCCATCTGATGAGGGATTGGTTACCGTTGACCTTGAACTCAGAGAGGATCTTCTTGATCTTTATGTTGGGTCGGGGAGTGTGATCTCATGGTCCATCCTTGCCACAAACGATGAAGGAACGGAGGAAGCAACAGGTTCCCTCGACGGCATGGTTGTGGCGAATGGGGATGAGAATTCCTTCTGGGGAGCTCCAAAGGAATGTCTGGACCTTGCGATATCAGAAGGGTCGATCGTTCCTGATTTCATTGAAAGTTACGGACCCGGATCCATCTCCATGTCCTCATCAAGCTATTACAAGAACGATACGGGGATCTCTGGTTTCAGGGTATGGAACATCACCCTATCTGGACCATCAAAAAGTGGAAGAACTCCTGCCTGCAGTTTCGAGGTTTCAATACAAACGACCGGAAACGGGGTCTTAGACAGGAAGAGGATGGAACTGATCTCGGAACAGTACCAATCAACTCTGATATCGCCGGATCCAAGCAGACATGTGATCGCCCTCTCAGATTTCGAAGATGTACTGCAGGATTCCAAACATAGTGATAACTTCTTCATTTCCAAACAGTTCGATCCTGAAATGGGTCTTGAGATACTCACTCGGGGAGATGGTGGAACCGGACCTCTATCCACATTGATATTCAACCTTATGGGAATGGAAAGAGAACATGCTCAAGACCTTTTCATTTGCCATGTTCCAGATCAATCCGATCCTATGAGATACTACATAGTGGTTGTTGACGGAACAATTGGGAAGATAATTTCAGAAACGGAGATCAGCGGGTTCACCACACTCTTGATCAATTCCTTTGGTCTAGACCAAGCTTGATCCCCTCTCTGAGTGACCTGATATTCCCTTCAATATCCCCATTGTTGGTAGAGAATACTGCGGAACCTGCCACGACAATATCAGCTCCTGCCTGAACAATTTCCGGAGCGGTAACGGGAGTTATCCCTCCATCGATCTCGATGGGAACATCGATGTTCAGATCATGGATCATGGAGTACAGTTTTCCAACCCTCTGGGTTGAATTCGGAATGAAGGATTGACCACCAAACCCAGGATTGACGGACATTATCAGGAACATATCGACCTGATCCAGAACCCAGCTAAGAGAATCCAGTTGTGTGTGAGGATTCAATGTCACTCCACACTTTGCCCCAGCCTCTCTGATGGAGGCCAGAGTTCTGTTGAGGTGGTCGGTTGCTTCTACATGAACTGTAACGATATCCGCTCCGGCCTTGGCGAACATGGGGGCGTATTTATCCGGATCGGATATCATAAGATGGACATCGAGCTCCACATCCAGATGCTTCCTGAGGGCCTTCACCAGCGGGATCCCGTATGTGATATTGGGCACGAAGTGCCCATCCATCACATCGATGTGCAGCATGTCGATACCTGAATCTATCGCTCTGGAAAGATCTGATCTGAGATCATATGGGTCCGCTGACAGAATTGATGGAGATATCCTCACCATGTTATCGATGGTGTAGTTTAATTCAACTACTTGAAATACGCCCCAACCAAGTGAGGTGCCTCACTCTTCGAGCTCCTCTTTTGGGACATCCATCTTTGGAGCTTTCTTCGGTTTTTCCTCTGGTATTACAGGGTCCTTTAAATGAGCATTCGATCTGAGTATGGAGATCATGAAGACAATTGCTATCACAACTATCAAGAAAATTACAATTCCAGTTGGAAAATCATCATTTTCTTCCTTTTTTTCCTTTCCTTCGCTAACATAGGAATCCGCAAATCTGAGAGAAGTATTGAAGTCCCCACTATGGGTTTCCACATCTGGTCTAACTTGTGCATCAACTAATACCCTTATCGAATAGTTACCCACACCTTCTGGAATGTCGAAATATCCTATCCAACACCCAGTTACCTGATCTTCATCGACATCATGCTCATTGATGACCCTCATTAGCTCTGATCTATCTTTATCAGATAATTGGTGTTTATGCAACCAGGTCAGGTTCTGCTCCTGGACATATTCATAATTTAGATCGATCAATTTCACGGTGTATGTCACGAAGTGATAGTTTTGAGATATTTCCTGTATGTGGTCCCATTCATAGAAAATAATGGAAGGACCGATGGTCAATTTCCCGTTCTCTTCCCTGAGTAAAGGTTCAGTTATGGTGATATCAAGGTCCATGTGGATCTGGAGTGAGGTCTGTTCCGAACCTGGAAAATTGCATACACGAATGTAAACATCTCCTCCGATGGTGGATAGATCGAGATCAAAAAAGAAAGACCCATAGGAGGGGGACACACCACCAGCAGGTTCTATCAACCACCCGCCCTCGCCCCAGCCAATATCAAGTGATCTGGAAACACCATAAAAGACAGATGTTGACCCCAGGGATCCATCCACTCCGACCATCACATTGATCTTGTTGTGGTCCACTGGAGATCTGACGAATGATATGATGTAAACATGAGGGTATAGTGTCATTGTCGAATTTGAACTGAAGGTACCCAGATCTGTTGTAAGGATCACCTGAACATCAGCTTCTCCCTCAAGCAGGGGTGTGAAGAATCCATATGTTGACACACCTGTCGTTACATTGACCCCATAGATGATCGTTGTTTCAACGTTCCAATCCACCTGAGTGTTTATGAGCATGGCCTGTGGGTCACCAAGCTCTTCCGGGATATCCAATTTGATCGTAGCATTTCTCCCTGCTTCCTGGACCTTAGGTTGGATGTCGATTATCATAATTGGAGGATATTGAACAAGATCGGGTCCACCCCCTTCGATCTCCCAGACCCTATCAACTCTCCCTGTCGCTTCAGATCTTGAGTGGGAAAAAAGTGACTGCGGTCCGATCTTGGGGTCACTATCATTTTTATTTTCAAGCCACCCCGAATCAAATTCCATGGATAGATCGATCTCATGTTTCAACGATGAATTTTCAATTGTGAAAGATCCCGAAATATAGTACTCAGGCAGGAATCTGTGGCTTGATAATTGTGTTTCAACATCCATGATGAACTCATTCTCAGAGCTCAAAGTGTATGATGTAATGTTGTATGACCTGCACCCAATGGCGGTAAAATTCACCCTACCTGGTTGATCGGCCTGGACCTCAATATCTTCAATGGATGGAACAAGCATGTAACTCGCTGCAAGGGACATCCTGACCCCCATCGGAACGGTACCCTCATGATAGCTTCCCGTATCGAATATTCCATCTAAATTACCAAGTCGGCCCTCATCCCTTCCCCTTCCCAGATCAAGTTCAATAGTTACAGCGGCAGTGGACCATGGAAGAATGAAGTCTGAAGAAGCAAGGTATTGGCTGTAGAATGTCGATCCATAGAGGTGGTCATCAAATGCTCCCCTGAGATACCCCAGTCCGCCAAAGTCGTTGGCTGGACCGT
>JAUVBH010000296.1 GCA_030591285.1 Thermoplasmatota archaeon | reverse complement strand
GGGGATGGTTTTGATGATCTGATCGCCGGGGCATACGGAGCAGGCACCTACTCCGGTGTTGTGTATATATATTTCGGGATGAAGACCATTGGCACCGACCTTACTCCAGATGATGCCGATGTGGAAATTGACTGTATGACCGCAACCTATGGTTATAGTGGAAGCTCCATTGGTATCGGTGATGTGGATAAAGATGGTATTGATGACATCATGATAGGCAGCAGGGCAGCAGCCAGTTACCGGGGAGAAGCATATCTGATCTTCGGGAAGTCCACATGGACAAGTGGAACAAAGGTCACAAAAGCTGATATCAAGTTCACAGGAGAGAAAGGATATTCATCATCTTGTTACTTTGGAGAGGACGTTTGGATATCCGATCTTGATAATGATGGATATGATGATATCATTGTGGTGGAACCATATTACTATGAAAGGATCTACGCATATATCTACGAACAAGGGGTCCGTGTATATAGGTACTATAATTACACCGGACTCGCTTTTATTTGGTGGGGCCGATCCAAAGCAGATTGGGGATACACAGGAACAACTGTTACTTTGGACGCCAATAACGGTGAATGGGATGTAAGGATCAAAGGTTGGACCCCAGCTGGAACCAGATCCTATAGATATACCAGAATGGGGTACTACTCAGGTCAGGCTATCAGTGCAGGAGATTTCGATGGAGATGGTTACAATGACCTGGCAATTTCCACATATGCAAGTTATATCTATTACAGTTCTACCAGTGCATACAGCTATGCTGGAACGACATGGTTGATCCCCGGACGAAGCAGGGCTGACTGGGAGCAGTGGGGTGGTCATTACAATCTCATGGACAGACAGGGAGATTACATGATGTTCACCAGAAGACAATCTTCTGCCTATGCTGGTCAGAATGTAAGATTACTCGGAGATATAAACGGAGATGGATATGCTGACCTTACCGTCAGCAGTTATCGTGGAGGCGGGAACTATAATGGAATGACATGGGTTGTTTTCGGAAGAAGTAATACTACCTTCTTGAAAACTGGCCAATTCTGGAATTCATATCCATACGGAGGATATTACCACGACCTCAATGATGTAGCCAATCTAACCTTCAGCGGAGCCCAGGGGAGTGACTATATGTCCCAAGCATGGATGGACGACTTCAACGGTGATGGATACGATGACGTCCTTTTAGGAGCCTATAGAGCCTCTGGCCCTTCAACAAGCTACGCTGGTGGCGTCTATCTATTCTATGGGCGCTCTACAGCAGAATGGGAAAGTCAAAGTGATTACAAATGCGGTGCTGATTCGGACTGGGCTGCCTATGGCCCTAGTCAAAACAGCTATCTTGGATATTACTACTATCAAACACTTGGAAGTGGAGATTTCAACGCTGACGGTTACGCCGATGTGTTAATGGGAGCCTATGGTGCGAACAGCTATAGAGGAAAGATCTACATGGTCTTGAGCAAAGCACCAGCAATGGAGGTTCAAAACTTCACACTCCTTGATGGAGATGGTGAGGACAAAGATGTTATGACCATTGAAGCAGGAGGCAACGGTTATATGGCTGATCCTGAAATGGGTCAGATCGGAGATGGATACTATACTTTCAAGGTATCATACAATGACTCCTGGACAGTTAGAGAGGTTAAAAACATCGATATCATGTTCCATCTCAAAGAGGAGTTCCTTGGGCTGAGCTATCATGCCCGGTTCACACCTCTGAATGACAGCTTCTTCGTCGTTGATAGCCTTGGAGGAGGGATAGAGGTCGACCAGGAAAAGTGTGAATTCAGGGAGTTGGATTTCAACAACGCTGAAGTTTACTTTTCGATCCGGATAACACGAAAGTTCCTGTCAGATGCTTACTTCGATGTTGCTGCCACGGTCAGGACAAATAGGCAGGCTCAAGAACTGAAGCACGAGGACTATCTAAGAGTGGAAAAAGATCTCACCTTTGACAAGGATGATATGAGGATCTGGAGAGGCGAAAAGGAGATCCAGAGAGGACAGTTCCTATCCGGTGGACCACCATTGACCATGACAGGTATCAGGGTCGTATATGAGGGAACGGACGTCTCCCCGATGAATGACAAGTTCTTCCTTAGGGTAATAGACAACTATGGAAGGATCTTCGAGAATTCATCCTCTGGTGGATATGATATTGATTTCCAGATACCCACCAATGTGGATTCTGGAAAATATACACTAACCCTCAATATCATAATCAGACCAGAGTTGGTTGAGATCATGGAAGACCGTTCAACCATACCTGACTTCTACATAGCTTTGGATTTCGATGGACCCGAGAAACCACCAAATCTTGCTTTCCATGCGGATACGGATTATGATCCGGAAGGAAGATGGGATGATGATGAACAGGTTTGGGTCACATGGGACCCAGCCTATGACTCACAGGTTGGGATCGATCACTA
The DNA here is from genome assembly GCA_030591285.1 of Thermoplasmatota archaeon. GTDB lineage: Archaea > Thermoplasmatota > Penumbrarchaeia > Penumbrarchaeales > Penumbrarchaeaceae > JAFGLL01. The sequence goes on along the minus strand of JAUVBH010000296.1, from coordinate 191 downwards.
TGAATACATGATCGAGGGACCGGATGGGTTCTTCGTTGTAAATTCAACCGATGAACTTGGTGTTGAATTGCAGCTTGCTGGTGATGGAGTCTACAACATCTATGTGTGGGCAGTTGACAAGGTCAACAATCACGGAGCACGAGCAATAGAGACGATAGTGAAGGATTCCGCAGACCTCTTGTTCAATGGTG
>JAUVBH010000258.1 GCA_030591285.1 Thermoplasmatota archaeon | reverse complement strand
TGTTGACGACCTAAGAAAAGAAGGCAGAAAGGTCGGAGTTGCAAGGCTCAGGATCTTCAGACCTTTCCCTGTTGATGAGATAAGGTATCTCGCAGACAGGGCGCATGCTATTGGTGTACTTGACCGAAGCTTCACCTTCGGATATGGTGGACCTTTGTTCAATGAGACCAACTCCCAGATGTATAATCACGGAGTGAGACCCAAGACCAAGAACTACATCGTTGGTATTGGTGGAAGGGATATGAGACAGAAACATATCCGGGCTATCTTCGACGACCTTGAGAAAGTTTCTAAGGAAGGTTACGGCAAGGAAGGAGAGGTACACTGGTGGGGTCTGCTTGATGGTGAAACACCTGAGGAGGAACTTTGAGGAGGTGAAAGAAATGGCAAAACTTACTATCCCCGAAGAAGAACTTATGAGACCAGGGCATATGGGATGTCTTGGATGCGGAGCTACTCAAGCAATGAGATATGTTCTTAAGGCCGCAGGAAGGAATACGATCCTCTCGATCCCGGCCTGCTGCTGGGCTGTCATGCCTGGTGTATGGCCAAATACATGTCTGGAGATCCCAGAGCTTTATACACCATTTGAAACGACCGGTGCTTCAATATCAGGTCTCAGAGCTGGACTTGACGTCATGGGGAAAGAGGATGTAAATGTGATCGGGTTTGCCGGAGACGGTGGGACTGCTGACATCGGTATCCAGGCGCTTTCAGGAGTTGCGGACAGGAACGACAATGTGCTCTACATCATGTATGACAATGAAGCATACATGAACACCGGGATCCAGAGGTCCGGATCCACTCCAATTGGAGCCTGGACGACCACAACACCTGTTGGAACCGAGGAAGCCTGGGAAAAATCACCTAAGAAATCAATGGCAGACATCATGATCGCCCACAGGATCCCATATGTTGCCACAGCTTCTACCGCTTACCCTGAGGACCTTATCAGGAAGGTCAACAAAGCCTTGACCATCAAGGGATTGAAATTCATCCAGATATTCTCCCCATGTCCAACTGGATGGAAGATGGACCCAGGCCTGGGCGTCAAGATCGCAAAGGAAGCTCTTAGCGCCAGAGCATTCTCCCTCTTCGAGGTCGAGGATGGGGTTATGAAGATCAATATGAAACCGAAGAAGACCCCCCTGAAGGATTATCTCTACAAACAGGGTCGTTTCAAGCACATGCCTCAAAGTCTTATCGATGACCTTGAAAAGAGCCTTGATGCGAATTGGGAGGAACTTCTCTTCAAAGAGGAGTGTTCACAGAGATTGCTGAAAAAGGAGTGAAGGTTTCCAAGGGAAGCCTTTCTTTACAGGAGTGATAGCATGCATCCATTGCTAGAGGATAAGCCAGGTAAGAAGATCCTTGTTCTGGGGAACGAAGCCATCGCAAGAGCGGCAATAGAAGCCGGGGTTACTGTTGCTGCAACATACCCGGGTACTCCCTCCTCGGAAATAGGGAACACTTTGCACAGGATCGCCAAGGAAGCTGGTATGTATTTTGAGTTCTCAACAAATGAAAAGGTCGCCTTTGAGACTGCAGGAGCTGCCGCTATAGCAGGGGTTCGCTCTTTCTCTTTCATGAAACATGTTGGACTCAATGTTGCAGCAGATGCCTTCATGACACTGGCCTATACAGGAGTTAGAGCCGGATATGTGATCCTATCAGCGGATGATCCAAGCTGCCATTCATCCCAAAATGAACAGGATCACAGATATTTCGCCAAAATGTCCGGAGTTCCCATGGTGGAGCCATCCTCACCAGAAGAAGCCATGGATATGATGCACTATGCATACGAGATCTCGGAGAAGTTCGAGATGCCAGTCCTGTTTCGGACAACAACACGGTTGAACCATGTGAGAGGTGTCATCGAACTAGGAGAGATCAGAAAACCTTCTGGAAGAGTACATTTCGAAAAGGACCCAATGAGGTTCGTTACGGTTCCTGCCAATGCTAGGAAAAGACATCTTGTTCTGCTTGATATTATCAAGGAGATGCAGAAGGAATCCGAGGTTTCTCCATACAACAAGGTTGTAGTTCCGGAAAAAGCGAACACAAAGGGAGATCTAAAGCTTGGGATCATTACCTCGGGAGTTTCATACAACTATGTGATGGAGGTCCTAAACAGCATCGAGTTCAATGTCGAGGCAAGGGTCCTCAAACTGGGAATGAGCAGTCCGCTTCCGGAGGATATGTTAACAGAATTCTGCAAGGAGAGCGACCTTGTCCTTACGGTTGAAGAAGGCGAGGTTTATCTAGAAGAGTTCATCAAAGCACTACTGCATGAAAGGGATGTTCCAGTAACTGTCATTGGAAAGAGAGATGGACACTTTCCCATCCCAAATGAATACAACCCCGATATTGTGGCAAAGGGTATTGCTTCCGCTCTTGAGGGTGAGGGGAGAACTGTCGATCTTCCAAAAGCAGAGGAGATCCAGTGGTCCGATCTTGCTGAACCACCTAGGCCACCTGTTCTTTGTGCAGGATGCCCCCATAGAGCAACTTTCCTTGCTGTGAAAAGGGCTACAAAGGGAAAAGCAGTTTATCCAAACGATATAGGCTGTTATACACTGGGTATAATGCCACCTCAAAAGACTGGGGATCTCCTGATATGTATGGGAAGCTCAGCTGGTTCTGCTGGAGGATTGTCCAGAGTTGTTGATGAACCGGTAATCGCTTTCATGGGAGATTCCACGTTCTTTCACACCGGTATTCCACCCCTTGTCAATGCAGTCCATAATGGTCACAGATTCGTCCTTAACATCATGGACAATGCAACCACAGCAATGACCGGCCACCAACCACATCCAGGTCTACCAATAGATGGTATGGGAGATCCAGCCAAAGCCATCAGTATCGAAAAGGTTTATAGAGGAGTGGGTGTCGAATTCGTGAAGGTCGTCAATCCTCTTAACGTTAAGGAGACACAAAAGGTATTCGAGGAAGCAGTTGCATATGACGGTGTCTCTGTGGTGATAACAAAGTCACCATGCGCTCTTAAACTGGAAAGAGAGCTCAGAAAGAGAGGAAGAATACGAACCAGATATATGGTGGACCAGGAAAAATGTACTCGCTGTGACACCTGCACCAAGATATTCGCTTGCCCGGCGTTCTACAAGGTAGGGGATGATCATTTCATCGATCCCGAGATGTGCTGGTCATGTGGTGTTTGTGAGCAGGTTTGCCCGTTCGGTGCAATGGGCCCTATCAAAGAAGGGGGTGAGTGATATGGCACATATCAATCAGGATGCCTGCACTATTC
>JAUVBH010000015.1 GCA_030591285.1 Thermoplasmatota archaeon | reverse complement strand
TGTCAGATCACCATTAACTATCCCCAGGCTGTCCTGGGAACCAAAATAGATATTGCTACATTACAGGGGCCTGTCGAGGTCAAGATCCCTTCGGGAACCCAACCCAACAGCACCCTTAGGGTGAAAGGAAAGGGCATTCCTAACATCAGGAACAGGAAAAGGATCGGGGATCTCTACATCGATGTCCGTGTGGAAGTACCCAAGCATCCCTCGATCAAAGAGAAGAAAGCTATCAAGAAACTCCTTGAAGTGCAGGGAGAGAAGAAGAAGTTCCATCAATGATCGATGCTCACCATTTCCACAAGGAATCCCCCATCCGGGGTTTCCACTATTTTTTCGATCTCTATTGAGGCCGCTCCTTTCATGAATCCAATGCCATCCATCACAGTGGGACCTTTTCCACCGATCAGCAATGGACCATAGTAGATCGTGAACCTATCAAACAGACCTTGTTCGACGAACTCCCAAATGATCTGGGCCCCTCCTTCCACCATGATCTTTTTAATGTCCATCTCATGAAGGGCCTTCAGCATTTTTTGAAGATCCACCCTTCCATCAGTTCCGTCCAACTCGATGATCTCAAGCTCCAGTTCCTCTTTCTCCTTTGCTGTAATAAGTTCAGAAAGCCATGTTCTGTCACAACCTTCTGATGTAACAATGATCGACCGTCCCTTGGTTCTTAGAAAACGAGATGTGACCGGTATCTTCCCCTTCCCGTCAATGACTATCTTGTTCAGTGATGGTGCGCCTGGCACGTATTCATCCTTTACAGTGAGCTTTGGATCATCACCAATTATTGTCCCTGCCCCAACAAGTATTGCCCCCAGTTCAGAACGCATCTGATGCACTCTTTTCATGTCCCAGGGCCCCGAGATCCGTAGTCTTGAACCATCCGGTCTCGCGATTTTCCCATCCAGGGTCGAGGCGCAATTGATATGGATGAATGGCCGATCCATGAAATGGAATAAGTGAACCGTAATAATAATACTGTCCCAGGTCCGAATGTGGAAATCGTTAAAAGGGAAATCCCCGCTAATCCTACTACCGTCATGGTGGGGATCGAAGATGGATGACATAGAGATATATGAGTACAGAAGATTGGACCTCAGGGACTCTTTCATTATAGATGGGTTCCCCAGTGTAGGTCTCGTAAGCACTATCACCGCCAGTTATATCGTCGCTGCCCTGGACATGGAACTGATAGGTGTGATGGATTCCGTCTACTTCCCCACGGTCTCTGTTATCAGGGACGGAGAGCCTCACCATCCGGTCCGTTTCTATGCCGGGGATCTCGAAGGTCCGGATGGCGACTGGACCAGGCTTGTTGTATTCCTTTCAGAATTCCAGCCTCCTTCCAATCTTATCAAACTGATCTGCACCTCGGTACTGGACTGGGCAGAGGAGCAGAAGTGCTCCTGTCTGATATCCCCTGAAGGTCTGGTCATCGAGGGTGAGAACAATCAACCACTTCCAGTCCCAGAGGGAAATGGTAATGGTGAGGAGGAGAAGATCGCACCCGTAACCGAAATGCATGCCCCACCTCCCTCCATAGAGAAGACCGTATACGGTCTATCTTCGACCGGATCCGGGAAGGACAGGCTTCAGAAATCCAAGATCCCAATATTCCCGGAAGGATTGATCTCCGGGATCCCAGGGGTTCTCCTCAACGAGGGTAAGAAACGCAATTTCGAGGTAACCTGTCTTCTGGCAGAGGCCAGGGATAATATTCCTGATGCCAGAGCAGCAGCAAGGATCATCGAGCAGCTAAGAAGCATAATCCCATATCTTGAGATCGATCTTGCACCTCTATATGCTGAGGCTGACCTCCTTGAAGCCAAGATGAGAGGTTACCAGAAGATCAGCAAACCAGGTGGTAAGAAGACGATACCGTCCCCTTCCATGTATGGATGATATCATCCCAGTTCCTTGGCAACGACCTGTGAACCGGGTGGAAGAGCTTTTCTTTTCTTCTTAGGCCGGCCTCTCTTTTTATTGGGTGCTGAAACCATAATGGCCTCCAGGACCCTGGTTCCGGTCTTTTCATTGTACTGATCGTTCATTTCCCCAACGATCTTGGAAACAGTGTCTCCTCTGGCATACCATTGGGTACTAAGGGCTTTTTGAGTTCCTTTAGCATTGGACCAATAGAAGAAGTGGAGCATTTTATGGAAGAATATCTCGATGACAAGCTGATAGTTCATGGATCCAAGACTGCCACCCATGGAAAGATAGGAATCACCAATGGCATAGCAGAGTGACCGCAAAAGGTCCGGAGATATGAAACTGGTATCCAACTCTATCTCGACGTCTTCCAGAACTGTATTCAGTCTATTGATCGCCCTTGTTGACACGAGAAGGTCGAAAAAATCCCATATCACCTTTGGAACCGTATTCTGCAGTTCCACCGGACCCATTGCCGAGAATATCGATGGCCCCTTTTTTGTGGGCCCTTGAAGAAGATCTATGAAGTCCTCAAATCGATCCCTCTTGTACACATCGGTCCCGATCCGAAAGAGCAATGCTGCGCCTAGCGAGACCTTCGCTCCTTCGGTGACGAAGGGCATGATCACTTTCGATACCGGCATCCCTGAAAGATGCGAAGTTAGAGCCAGTGCATCTTTCTCATTTTCAGGAACCCGCAATGTCAATAGATCGGACATATTTCCACCTCCAAAGGGTCTAGTATATAAATAAACCAAATAATTAGGTCATATTATAATTTATTGTCATACATGTGTAATAATTATATATTGCATTTAATTCGATTATTGATACAAAAAATCGCATTTATCTAGAGTATTTGTCAATAAGTATTATATACGTTCCTGAAGCTCCCACGGGTAGAGGGACTTCTTATGAGATCCGAAAATCAGAGCGAATGGAAACGACTTTTCCAGATATTCGTCATAATCATGCTGATAGCGAGCGGGCTTGGCGTCTTTGTGTATTACATGCCGACCGGGAGGTCGGCTTCACCGTATGATGTGAGCTTGACCGTTGATAGTGCTAGCAAGGAGGTGAATGCAGGTGGTCAAACCAATTATGCGTTCACCATAACGAACGAGGGTAATAATGGAGATAGGTACACTGTTAATAGTACAGTGTCTGCATCCCCTACGGGGTGGACAGTAACTCTGTCCAAGACCACTACCGCAAATATTGCAAGCGGTGGTACTGATACTTTCACTGTGAGTGTCAGGGCCCCAACAGGTGCGAACATCTCATCCTACTGTTATGCCACCATCAAGGTGACATCACAGAACGATGCATTGAACTCCTCCCAATCGGTTCTAATATCCACACTGATCAAGAGGACATATGGTGTGTCGATAAGTTCCCCGGGTATCCAATCAATAGATCCAGGTGACTCGATCGCCTATTCTTTCAATGTGAAGAACGAGGGAAATGACCAGGACGGATATCAATTGGATGCGACGACCATCCCGTCCGGTTGGTCCGCTTCCGTAGATTTCGACACCGGAAAGATCAACTCAGGTGCGACCAAGGCCGCATCAATGACGATCCAGAGCCCCACAAGCGCCTTGACGGGGTCCTATCAGTTCGTTGTAACAGCTCAGTCAATAACCGACAATACCACTTCCACCACAAAGACCATCACGGTCAATGTGAACCAGACCTACGAGGTCACACTTCAGTCAGAGGGTGTAAAACAGGTGGATATCACCACCGAAACAGTAGTGACCTTCAATGTCCAGCTTACCAACCTTGGAAATGGTGAGGACCAGTTCAACCTGGAATACTACATTCCACCACAGTATGTCACTTCAGGTTGGGGCGCAGACCTTTCGACCACTACAACCTCCAAGGTCCAGGCGGACGAGGACGTAAATGTGACACTAACGGTCTACCCACCAGCAAAATCTTTGAGGCCTGCTGTGAACTCCAAGGGTGAGTTCTACATCAACGCAACATCTGTTGGTGATAACACAATTACCCGATCAGTGAAGGTATCATGTGTTGTCAAACCATTCTACGATGTTAGGATCCTTAACACTGGAGCTTCCCTCCAGACAGTGGACCCAGATGGTTCCACGACCTTCACCTTCAACGTAACGAACACTGGAAATGATCAGGATGATCTGGAATTCGAACTCATCGTTCCCGATGGGTTCCAGGACTCCTATGTTGAACCATCCTCAATTACATTGAACGCAAACGACTATCAGTTGATCACTGTAACCGTTGATCCCGATGAGGACGTGGTCAAAGCCAAGTCCTACAGGTTCACTCTCTATGCCAACTCCAGCCAGGGCCCATCTTCAAGCTCACCGTTCTCGGTCAGCATCAACAAGAAGTACGGGGCCTTCCTGGACGCGCCAAGCGGTGCGATCATCGCACAGGGTCAACCCGGGCATACCTACACGATCCCTGTTAGACTACAGAACAAAGGGAACGGACGAGATTCCTTCAACCTGGCGGTCATGGGTGAATCCCAGTCCGTTGAGACAGAGTGGAGCCCGCTTCTCTCGGCAGCAACAACTCCATTGATGGAGTCCGATGACTATTATACATACAACCTGACGGTTTCCGCCCCATCCAATGCAACTCAGGGGACCTACAGGTTCCAGGTGAATGCCAGCTCACAGAACTCAGCTGTCTTCAAAACGATCTGGCTCTCTGTCAGGATCCCACAGCTCTATTCTGTTGACATCTCTGCCAATAAAGAGAGTGTCAAAGGTAATTATTCACCTGCGACCGGTTCACCCGAGGTTGTTTACTTCGACCTTGATATTTACAACAGGGGTTCCGGAGAGGACGACTCGGTTTCAGTAAGGGTCCAGCAGGCACCTGCTGATTTTGCAGGTAAGTATTCAATATACTTCACAACCAACGACAAGAGCAAGATAACCATTCAGAATGGAGATTCGGAAGGTGCAAGACTCGAGATAGAGATGCCCACCACTGGCTCCGGGATCAATTCCGGCACCTTCTTCTTCATGGTGGAGACAACATCTGATAACGGAACGATAACCGACACCTCTGATGACAAGACCGCGATGATCAATCTCAGCCTTGTTCTCCGACCACTCCATAGTGTAAGGATCCTTACAAGTATCAATACATCCAAGGTGAAGATCGGGAACAATGTCAGCTTCACAGCCGTCATTCAGAACAGGGGAACCACATCTGATTATTACCAGGTGGACATAGAGTTCCCGACCGATTATCTCCCTGATGTGACCTTCTCCAAATCCAAGTACTTCACCAGGATCCTGGCTCCTCTCGAGCAGGATATCGTGTATATCAATGGAACAATTCAGGAAGGAACGGATCCGGATTGGGGGTCCGTGTGGGTGAAGGTGATCGCTTCTCATTCTGTTGATGAGACAATAAATAACGAGAAATTCTTCACTGCAATTTTCCAGGATGATTTCTCCGCCGATATATCCACCACTGACAACTTCGAACAGGCATATCCTGGAGACGATGCTTGGTTCAACCTGAGTATTACGAACAGGGGCACTAGATCCTCTGATACCTTCGAGATCGAGGTTGAGGATGCACTTGATTTCGATAATATCGTGATCACACCGTCCATCATTACCATGTCCTCTAACCAGAGGACCCTGGTGTCGATCAATGTAACAGTACCAGATATCACGGACAAGATCATCGAGACAGGTGTTTACAACCTGATCTTCAAGGTCACCTCCTCGGGGGAGACAGCCCAGAAGACCGATGACATCATAGTAGGAAACATCACCTTGAAGATCAAGGTAATGCCTGTTTACAAGGTCCAGTTCGTGATACCGGAAGGGTCAAAGACAGCTGATCCGGGTGACAGGCTCTCCAATATCAAGTTGAACATAACCAATAAGGGTAACGAACCAGCGACCATCAGCGTCAAACTGTCCAGTACGACAAACAGGAACTGGGTGTCGATATCACCCTCGACCGTGTCGGACCTGCCCCCTAACGCTGCAACGGATATGATAGCGACCATCAATGTTCCTACCAACGCTCTTGCCGGGAAGGTGACATTCACCTTCGAGGCCACGGTTACCAGTGATCCATCCACTACACAAGCATCGGCTCTTGAGGGCTTCGATGTGGATGTGAACGAGGAGTTCGAACCGGAGCTTACAGTACCTTCCGGGACAACTACGAAGGAAGCGGAACCTGGCGAAACAAAGACCTTCACAGTTAAGTTGAAGAACATCGGCAATACCATCGACGGTTTCGATATCGAGGTGGCATCCACAAAGTCCGATTGGATCGACTTCGGTTTTGAGGGAAGTCTTGTGACCAACCCACAGACCTCCATTGATGACATGAATGTTGAGGGTGCAAAGAACATCTGGGTAACCATCCTTGTGGACATCTCGGCTTCGGCCGGAGAGGTCACATTTACCCTCAAGGCAACCTCAAAGGGTGACGATGCTCAGACAGATACGATGGCATTGAAGATCGATGTCCTGCCCAACAGGGATGTTGAACTGGTTACCAGTGAGGAGAAGAAGGAGATGATCCCTGATGTGGACGAGAAGAACACCGAGGTGGATTTCGAGGTCCAGGTCAGGAACAAGGGAGAAGCTACTGACACATTCAAGATACAGGTCCTCAAGTCCAGCATGGTGAAACCAGCCGGTGTAGACCAGGCAACTTGGGATGCAATGGGGACTTCTGGCCAATTCTCAGACCAACCGGATTGGGTCATTCTGAGCAAGAAGGTTACAGGATCTATTGCGAAGGGACAATCCGAGACCATCACTGTAACTCTCAGGGTCTCTGACAACAGCTACGATCCTGCTGATATTGTCAGCTACATCTGGGCTTATTCAGAGGGAGATACCGCACCGGAGAACAAATATTCCGAGCCTCTGAAGCTAACCGTGACCATCAAGAAGGCATACGGGGCAGAGATCGGCGGATACGACCTGGGTAAAACATCTGTGGATGCATCAGATCCAACCTTGGTCAACGCTTTCTTTACCGTGGAGATAACCAATACCGGAACCAGTGAAGATGACTTCCAACTGGATACGAAAGAGGACCTCCCATTCGAGATCGAGTTCCTGTATCCAGTATCCGGGAACAACCCAAGCGGCGGGAATATCATTAGCGACGTTGGGGGCGGTGACACAGAGCACTTCCAGATCCAGGTTGTTCTTGATGCAGACACACTCACCGGAAAATACTCCTTTGAACTGAGGTGGATCTCAAGAGGTGAAGGAGGCGGTTTCAGTGTTGTTGATGGAGACTATGCCACCGAGTGGAAAGAGTTCACCATCGATGTTGACCAGGTCTATGGTGTTGATGTCGAGGCTGATAAGGAAGAGATCAAGGGAGATGTCGGAGACGATATAGTATTCGACCTCAAGCTGATCAATCTTGGAAATGATGACGACACCTTCAGGCTTGAGATCGTCGAGAGGGAGACAGATGATTGGGCTACCCTTTCCAACTCCAAGCTATCCCTGGACGCCAAGGGAAGGACCAACGATGAAAAGACCTTCACCCTGACGGTCAGGATCCCTGATGACAACGAAGACGCACTTGCTGGCATCTATACGTTCGAACTGAACATTGTTCGTGATGCTTCCACCAGGGCAGAACAGGACAAGGCAACGATCAGTATCACCCTGACAGTTGAGGTCAAGGAATCATACGATCATGAACTTGAGACAGAAGATGACACCGAAGAGGCCAAACCTGGTGAAATGATCTCATATCGGTTCAAGATCGAGAACAGAGCGAACATCCAGGATACCTTCTATCTTGATGTGAAGGGATCCAAGGATGACTGGGCTGAACTTCAAGCCTATGAGGTCACGCTTGGACCGATGGGCGCCGATAACGAGGCCTGGCTCTGGTTGAACATCACCATCCCTGATCTTGAAGAGGTCAACGATCCCGATGAGATCGAAGCGGATACCTACGACTTCACAATTGAAGTTGAATCAAAAGGAGACCGCGATGCTGCACCGGTCACCCTGGATTTCGAGGTTGATGTTGAACAGGAGTTCGATGCAACCATCTCAGAGATAGTTGATGGAGGAGAACTCGGCAGCTACAATAATTGGGATGTGAACGATGAAGATGACCTTGAGATCGAGGTGACCATCCAGAACAACGGGAACAAGGATGACACCTTCTACATCAAGAAGCCCTCAGCACCTACCGGTTGGGAGATATCCGTCTCTTCGACCCACGTTCCGGTGTCAATGGGTGATGAGAAGACGATCACCATCACCATAAGCTTCTTCCCAACCGATGGCTTTGTCTTCGGATCCCAGTCCTTGAAGTTCGAGGTTATCCCCGATGATGGCTCTACTCAGGGAAAGAAGGACAAGGAGATCTTCAACGTCTACATCAATGCTGAAGTTCCAGAACTTGTGCTCAGGGATAATTCACTGATAATACCCTCCAGCCCAACGGCAAACGTGGTAAATGAAGTGACCGTAACGGTCTACAACACTGGAACCGGTAATGCAGAAGATGTGGAAGTCGTTCTATATGACGGCACCAAGTCCTACAGGACCGACAAGATGAACATTCCAAAGGATGGAAAGGCCAACTTCACCTTCGAATGGAAACCTGGGACAGGGGACCACAAGCTTGTTGCTAAGGTGAATGAGGGAGACCTTCTCATCGAGCAGGACACGGACAACAATGAGGTTGAGAAGAAGAAGAGCATCTCTGTCTTCGATATTGGTGAACTTATTGGAAATGTCTGGGTGATCGGAATTCTCATTGCGATCCTCCTGATCATCATCTTCGTGGTGATATTCCTTGCAGTGAACAAGAACCGTGAAGTGAAGGAACTCGAGGAGATCATCGCCAAGATGAAGGCCGGTGGTGGTCCTGGTGGTCCAAGGAAGGTCATCAAAGAGGCCGGTGGGGCCCCAGTGGCATCATCAGGTGCGGTCGGACTTCCATCAGCTCCTGGAAAACTCGCTCCTGTCCCTGCTCCAGGTGGAGAGGCAAAAGCTGCTAAGAAGGAGAACGTGAAGGTTCAGTGCCCCAAGTGTATGACCCAGCAGGTTGTCTCGATCAATCAGAGGCCCGCCGAGATCCCATGCAAAGAGTGTGGTGTGACACTGGTTATACCAGAAAAGAAGAAGTGAACCAACAACACCCACAACCCGGGGAAAGGGCTCCAGCCCTTTCCCCTTTTTTATTTTTCTTTTCAACTAAGAAATCTATTTATAGATGACAACAATGACACCTCTCGTATTCGTGCTGGTGATGGAGGTTTTAAAATGTCCGATACCGTGAACAAGAAGTTAGAACAGGTCTCAGCTTACCTTGATATGCTTGCTGAGGATACCTCGGTCCCCAGGAACATAAGGAAAGGAGCAAAGGATTCCAAGGAGAGGTTATTCGGAGAGAAGGAAGCCCTTGATCTCAGGTGTGCAAGCGTCGTATCCACCCTTGAAGAGCTCTCCAACGATCCCAACATTCCCCTACATGCACGAACCCTTATCTGGAATGCAACCAGCATTCTGGAATCAATAAGGTCCTGATCATTCAAAGATGCGACCTCAAGAACCTGCTATGCAGGATCTTAAGATCAACATTTCTGCTCCCATTCTCTTCATTTATTCTCCTGTCCAGATAGCCCGCAGGATCATCTGTCCTTCTTGATTTTTCATATTCTTCCCTGATAAATGGAATATCCGAACAGTAGGGGATGATGTCCCTCAGAATAGGGTCAATTTTTTCGATATCATCGCTTTGCACGGTATCGATCATACAAGGCGTGCGGATAAAAATATATTTAGTTTAGAGTAACATCGGGGGGGAGGTGCCGGTATGACGTCCAGATGTCCCAAATGCGGAAGGAATAACTACGGAGATGTCAAGAAGTGTTCATTTTGCGGTTCTCCCCTTGTATACATACCTGGTGAGGAGATCCCACAGATCTCCGAGGAAGATGTCCAGGCCAAGCTTTCTACGTTGAAGGTGGAAAGGATCAGGAATCCAGTTCTGATCGGAGGAGGGGGAATTGTTGGCGTGGTGGGGGTATTCTTGGCGGTCATCCTATTTCTAATATTCATGATGTGGGTTTTTTCCCCGACGGACATCGAGCCATATACGGAACAGGGCTCTCTTCATTACGATGTTCCCGGTGGAGAAGAATATCTGTTCGGTGAGATCACCTTGATCGTCAAAGATGGGGAGCAGGCCCAGCTTCAGAGCTATGGATATGAGGCTACCTACTATGCTGTCGAGATCGATGGTGATGGTGTGGACAAGAGGGAAAGGGCCGATGATGATGCAAACACTGCCCTAGAACCTGATGTATGGGTGTATTCCGAAGAGAAATTCGGTGATGTTGGTGATCAGGTCCTTATCAAGGTGAAATCCGAAAGGAACGATTTCGGCGAACTAAGGGCCGTCAGCATGGGAAAAGCAGGCTGGGGTGGAAGTGGATGGTTCTCAGCCGGGTGGATATTCATCCTCCCAGGCTTCTTGATGTTCTTGGCCGGTGCAGCTATCCTGACCTTTGGTCTGGTGGGAAAGGCTGATAGGTCAATGGAGCGGCTCATGGAGGAGGACAAAGAGTTCAGGAGACAGCAGTTGATGCTCAGGGAAGCCGCCAGGAGACAGATGGAATCCCAGCAGCAACAGCAGAAGTGGGCCTCTGATGGAATAGGACATGCACAGATCCAACCTGGCGAGGCGGTCCCTGTTGATCCAAATCAACCGCAACCAGTTCCTGCAGCACCTTTGGACCAGACAGCCTATCCACCTCAAGAGATAGCTGGAGATGCCTCAGCATTCCCACCAGCTGCGGAAGCTGCCCCACAACCAGTTCAACAGTTTGAAGCTTCTTCGCAGGCCCCGCCTATGGCAGTTCCACAACCTGCTCCTGCAATGGTGGCTCAGAATGCTCCGGCTGAAGCTCCTCAAGTTCAATTACAGCAACAACCACCAACTGCTCCTCTGCAGTAGTTGGAAAAATTATCCTTCCAGCTCCCTGAAGGGATCTCTCCAGGGATAAAGTGCTCCAAGCATAGTGAATATGATGTTGAATATCCACAGGACGATTATCAAGGTCCATGCAAGACTTCCCATATTGAACCCACCCGGGGAGATTGTTGCAACGGACCTCATGATCAATACAAGGACCAGGGTGACCATTGCACTCCAGATCATTGAACATGTTACTGCCAGTGGGAGTCGCTCCTTTGGATCCGCCCAACGGGCTCCGAGAGCAGCTGCCAGGTAGGGAACGAGGGTGATAGCAAGGACCGGTCCTACAAGGGGTATCACTCCAATAGGGATCGCAAGTAGGTACAAACCGAGCGTTATCAGGGATCCTTTGATGAACGACGGCTCACTCTCCATTTGTTACACCTATCAATATTATTGGACCGGGTCCAGATAAATCGTTTCGAGGGTGGTTACCCAACTCTTTTATATAGCACTGCCTAATACAGCCACAGTCCTAAAAAATGTTTCGGAAAGGGAGGCAAAACATTGTCCAACCTGCGAAAGATAGTCCTTGATGTTTTGAAACCACACAAACCCGACATAGTCGAATATGCAGAGCGACTTTCGGAGTTGAAACACGTCTCCGGAGTGTCCATATTCCTCAACGAGGTTGACCAGGAGACAGAGAATATCAAGGTCATTATTGAGGGATTCAACTTCAAATACAATATTATCAGGAAGGCCATAGAAGAGATGGCTGGATCCGTTCACTCAATCGATGCGATATATGCGGGTGAGGAGATAATCGAGGAGGTTGACACACCCCAGGACAGATAAGAAGGAGGAAAACAGAGGTGAGTAAAATGGTGTACAGGAGGGGCAGGGCTGCCTTCGCATTGTCACTGTTGATACTTCTGATATTCTCAGCCTTCGTTCTTTATGATAATTCCACCGAAGAAGCAGATGCTATCCTTCCTATCTCAGCACAATTCAGTTTTGCCAGTGAGCAGAGCTTCAGGCTCGGGAACCTTGTGGAGATCGAGACAGGTCCCGGAAAGACCGGAGCAGTGATCCTCGATGGCACTCTAGAGTTCTATCGATCAGCAAGATTGCTTAGAACGAGGATATTCATCAATCTTCACTTCAGTTCAGATCATCCACAGGTCGTCGGATCTGTATTTCCACAGCTCATTGATATAGAACCCCAGTCAAAACTTTACCATTATCCCATAAAGGTCAATATACAGATCAGCCCTATGACTAAATATTCAACAGGCGTAAGTCCTCTTGTGAACGTCACGGTTTGGGGGGAATGGTTCGCAAAATACCAGGACGATGCACCGACCCCTTTCGCTTCAGGTGATATTCCACATTATCCATTATTTGTGAACGTTAGACCATATCATTATCTCCAGATGACCTTCGACCCCGTAATGCTCGTAATCTCTCCAGGCTCATCTGGATGGATCACATGCCTCGTGCGAAACAGTGGGAACGGTTTCGAGAGGGTTGAACTATCAATACCTGGGGAACTTGCATATGCAAAATCCGGGTGGATCTTTGAATTTGAGAACACCGTCATTGACATCGGACCGGATTCTGAAGGTTCCGCCAGGATAAAGATAACGGCACCAAGGGTGATCCAACCGAAATATCATATGGAAATGTACGATTTCTCGATATTGGCCAGTTCATTCTATTCTACATATCAGGTTAAAGATGGGCTTCTTGATGTACCGGTTGAATATGAAACAGGGATCTTCATACAGGTGAACGGTATCGATTTTCTATACGTTCCATGGATGTGGGCTATCACGATGTATCTTGCAATGGCACTTGTCCTTTTCAACTTCGGGATCAATCCATTGACAATGAGGAAAAGGAGGATCGCAGAACCAGGCTTCATCGCGATCTATCACATTGTCTCCAATCCACAAAGAAGGGAACTGGCAAGGGCCCGTAGAGCCGAGAGGAAGAAGGAGCGCATGGAGGATCGGCAGAGAAAGATCGCTGAAAAGGAGAAGTTGATATCCCTTCAACCAAAGGAAGGGAAAGGTCTGCCTCCAAAGAAG
>JAUVBH010000130.1 GCA_030591285.1 Thermoplasmatota archaeon | reverse complement strand
GCTATTGATAATGAAAATCCTCTATGGGATTCTCCCATGGACAGAATGATCTCTGGATAGACCTCAACGGTTTTCCTTGAATGCTGTATCCTTTCCTCAACCCTCACAGATGGGTTGAAATCGCTGTATACTGTAGCCAGTAGTTCCATACCCAGTTTTGGAAAGACCGGTAAGTAGGTTTCCTGTAAAAACCCGGACTCGAGAAGTCTGGCCTTGGCAGATGCGAATGTGGAATTTGGAAGTGAAAGCCTATCGGCGATTTCGCGGTCCTTGTCGTCCGGATAGGTGACAAGGCCTATGAATGCCAAACTTTCGGTCTTCGACAGTCCGATCATCAGACCAACCCGGCGACACCATCTGTAATCAACTATTTTAAAATTATGAATATTCGAGCAGAATATGATTTGATATGTTCCATGAATTCGTAAATACGGTCCTTTTCTCAAATTTTAGTAACGTATATATACGGGAACTTAAATAGACCTCAAGCTCCCCGGGAGCGACTAGTTGGAGGAATAAAATGGCACTCACTCTGGCTCAGAAGATCTTACACGATCACTTGGTAGAGGGAACCGAGAAAATAGACGAGGAGATAGCGATCACAATGGACCATACCCTGACACAAGATGCCACCGGAACGATGGCATACCTTCAGTTCGAGGCTATGGGTCTTGACAGAGTTCAAGCTGAACTCTCAGTCTCCTTCATTGACCACAATATGCTACAATCGGACTTCAAGAACGCGGATGATCACCGCTATCTACAGTCCATTGCCAAGAGATACGGCCTCATATTATCAAAGGCCGGGAATGGCATTTGCCACCAGGTCTTTCTCGAGAGGTTCGCAAGACCAGGGAAGACCCTTATTGGCTCCGATTCCCACACACCTACAGCAGGTGGAATGGGGCAGATAGCGATCGGTGCGGGTGGGTTGGATATTGCTGTTGCAATGGCAGGTGGAGCTTTTAAACTGAAATATCCTAAGATCATGGGCGTCAAACTCACTGGGAAACTAGTACCGGGGGTAAGTGGTAAGGATATCATCCTGGAGATCCTAAGAAGGATCGATGTTAAGGGAGGAAGAGGATACATCCTGGAATATTTTGGTCCGGGTATCCTCAACCTATCTGTTCCGGATAGGGCAACTATTACAAATATGGGAACTGAGACCGGCTGCACAACATCCATTTTCCCTTCTGATGATATTACCAAGAAGTACATGGAAGCCATGGGAAGAGGAGACCAATGGGCAGAAGCAAAAGCAGACGATGGAGCGAAATACGACGAGATCATGGAAATTGATATTGGATCACTTGGTCCATTGGTAGCCAAACCTCATTCTCCAGGAAAGGTTGTAACAATATCTGAACTTGCAGGTAAAAAAGTTGACCAGGTATGTGTTGGATCATGCACAAACTCTTCCTTCCGCGACCTGATGATAGTTGCGAATATGGTCAAAGGAAAGAGAGTACACGAAGACGTCACTGCCACTGTTTCGCCGGGATCCAGGACGATCATCAGGGAAATGATCAGAACCGGAGCATATGCTGATCTGGTTGAGGCAGGCTTCCGCATACTAGAGAGTGGATGCGGCCCTTGCATTGGAATGGGACTCGCACCAAAGACTGATGCAGTATCTGTCAGGACCTTCAACAGGAACTTCCCTGGAAGGTCAGGAACAAAATCTGCTGATGTATACCTTGTCTCACCTGAAATGGCAGCTGCCACAGCTCTTAAAGGAGAGTTCTCAGATCCCAGGGAATTTTCAGGCCTCGACCCGATCAAGGAGCCAGAGAGATATCTCATAGACAACAATCTCTTCATTGAACCATTGCCGCTTGAGGAGGCTAAAAAGGTCGAGATCATCAGAGGACCGAATATTCAACCTCTGCCTGAGTTCCATCCACTCCCTGCGGAGCACAATGGCGAGGTCCTGATCAAGGTCGATGATAATATCACCACCGATCATATTATGCCAGCCGGTGCAAAGATACTACCACTAAGGTCCAATATCCCGGCCATTTCAGAATATGTCTTCTCACAGGTGGATGAGGACTTCCCAAAAAGGGCACGGGAGAAAAATGGCGGCTTCATCATTGCAGGAGAGAACTATGGACAGGGTTCCTCCCGAGAGCATGCTGCCATAGCTCCGAAATACCTCGGAGTAAAAGCTGTGATCGTGAAATCCTTCGCGAGGATCCACAGAGCAAATCTGGTCAATTTCGGCATCCTTCCCTTGATGTTCAAGGACCCACAGGATTTCGATAAACTGGAACAGGGGGATAAACTGAACCTTGACATCTCTGACCTTACAAAGGAGCTGAAACTCGTTGTTGAAAAGAATGGTATAGAGATACCTGTTATCCATGACCTTTCTGACAGGGAACTTGATGTCATCAAACAAGGTGGCACCCTGAACTACACCAAGAACCTTTTATCCTGATCGAAGGCGATAAGATGAACACGACCCCAAAGTTAAGGAGAGAGGGTGTAGCTGGTACTGAAGAGCGTGAAGATTGCATAGTCAAGCTTTCACCAGCTGAACCGGGAACGGGCATCCAGATAGAGATCGAAGGGAAATCCAGGGATTTCTTCCGGGATGATGTATTCAAGGTCTTCGAGGAGACCTTGAAGGGAATGGGTATTGATGATGTGAAGGTTTGGAGCAATGGAAAAAGTCCTTTGAACTTCACAATAATCGCCAGGACCAAAGCAGCTGCCATCAAGGGAGGTGCTTTCGAATGAGGCTCAGAAGGTCCAGGCTTTATGTACCTGGTAACAATCCAAAGATGATCCCTCCAGCAGGTCTCTATGGGGCTGACGTTATCTCTCTGGATCTTGAGGATGCGGTTGGTCCGGATTACAAAATAGACGCCAGAATGATGGTCTCTGAGGCACTCAAGGTCGTTGATTTTGGACAGAATGTAGAGGTCACTGTGAGGATCAACCCAATTGAGACCCCCTGGGGAAAATGGGATGTCAAACAGATCGTCTGTGACAGATTGGATGGGATATACATCCCCAAGGTCGAATCATCAGAGGATGTTCTTCAGGTCGATGAACTTGTTACCGAAATGGAAGAAAAGAAAGGACTTCAGATAGGAAGGATCAAACTTTTCGCCACCATGGAAACTGCAAAAGGCATCCTGAATGCACCCGAGATCGCAAAATGCACGAAAAGACTCGAGGGCATCACTATCGGTGGAGAGGACCTTACAGCGGATCTTGGAGGCATAAGGAGTTCGGATGGATTAGCGATCCACACATCAAGGCAACTTATCGTTCTTGCAGCAAAAGCCGCTGGAATTCAAGCTATAGACACTGTTTATTCTGATTTCAAGGACATGGATGGACTCAGGAAAGAGACAGAGACCGTCAAGATCATGGGATTTGATGGAAAAGCCTGCATCCATCCAAGCCAGATAGAGGTTATCCATGGATCCTTCAATCCCACCATCGATGAGATCGAATATTCAGTAAAGGTCAAGCACGCAATTGAGGAAGCTAAAGCACGTGGATCTGGAGTTATCGCACTGGGGAACAAGATGATCGATAGACCTATTGTTTTGAAGGCCGAAAAGATCCTGGCTAGAGCTGAAGCAGCTGATCTTAACATCCCAACCTATGAAGAGATCATCAAGACCCAGAAGGAAATAGCTGAGGCAAAAAAAGCTGAGAGAGGTGAAAGCTGATGGTCAAGGCAGATGATCTTGAATGGGTGGAGAATGCCATTGGCAGAATGGTTCCCAAAGAGATCGAAGGTGTTGAAATAATTCCCTACTGCGGTCCATTCAACGCAGTCCCCACAAAAACTCATCGTTATGGAGCGAAACTGGGACATATTGCAGACCAGAAAAGCCAGATCGTGACAACTCTTAATGATGTGATCGATAAAGTTGGTCTTGCAGATGGGATGACGATATCTTTCCATCATCACTTCCGAAATGGTGATATGGTCATGAACATGGTCCTGGAAGAGATCGGTAAGAAAGGGATCAAGGATCTGACACTGGCCCCCAGTTCCACATTTCCATGCCAGGAAGAAGCGATCATCAACGCTGTAAAGAACGGAACGATCACCAGGATAGAGGGCGGATCCGCTCGAGGCGAGATCGGGAGAATGATCAGCTCTGGAAAGTATATTGATCACCCATTAAGGATACGATCCCATGGCGGAAGGGTCCGTGCGATCGAAGCCGGGGACATTGTTGTTGATGTTGCATTTATCGGGGCACCCTCTGCTGATGAGCTTGGAAACCTGAATGGGGTAGATGGTCCATCCGCCTGTGGAACCATCAACTTTTCCTATGTGGACGCCAGGTTCGCAAATAAAGTAGTGGCCATTACGGATCATCTAGTTGAATATCCCAACTTTCCCATGTCAATCAGCCAGGAACTTGTTGATTACGTTGTTGTTGTAGATAAGATTGGCGATCCAAATAAAATAGCATCAGGGGAGCTCAGGATCACCAACTCTCCTACTAGATTGAAGATCGCAAAGGATGCGGTCAGGATAGCTGGTCTTCTTGGATTCATCAAGGATGGTATGAACTTCCAGGCAGGAGCGGGTGGAATATCACTTGCTTTTACGGATTTTCTCCACCAGAAAATGAAGGATGAAGATATCACCGCTAGCTGGGCCCAGGGTGGATCTACCAAGTTCCTCGTGGATATGCTGAAGGAAGGAACTGTGAAAAAGCTCATCACAGGCCAGGCCTTTGATGTTACTGCTATCCAATCAATGAAAGAGGACCCCAAGAACCATGTCGACCTACCGATCGGAGCATACGCGAATATCCATGGCAAAGGCTGCACCGTCAATAAGCTTGATATCGTGGTCCTGGGAGCTTCGGAGGTTGACCTTGATTTCAATGTCAATACTGCCACATTATCGAATGGTCTGGTGGCAGAACCTGTTGGTGGACATTCCGACACCGCGGCAGGTGCAGAACTTACCATTATTACAGTCCCTATTTTCAGAGGGAGATATCCAGTTATTGTTGAGAAATGCACCACTGTGGTCACTCCAGGCGTGACTG
Organism: Thermoplasmatota archaeon; assembly: GCA_030591285.1. GTDB lineage: Archaea > Thermoplasmatota > Penumbrarchaeia > Penumbrarchaeales > Penumbrarchaeaceae > JAFGLL01. The sequence goes on along the minus strand of JAUVBH010000130.1, from coordinate 483 downwards.
TGGACGTTATCGTCACTGAAAGAGGGATAGCCATCAATCCAAGAAGAGGGGACCTCCTGGAGCAATTGAAAAATGTCAAGATCCCCAGGGACCTCAGGATCTGTACTATCGAAGAGTTACAGAAGATGTCCTATGACATAACCGGTGGAAAGATCGAACCTAACTGGGGAGATGATATCGTTGCACTCATCGAATATAGAGATGGGACCATAATTGATGTTGTTCGCAGTGTTGTTCCGAAATATTACAAAGATGCAATTTTCGTTGATAATCGTGATAAGACCGATATTGAAAGGAGAGAAAATTAAGGAATAATCCTTAAGGAGTTGAAAAAATGGCGGATGAAAACGGAAACGGATCCAAGATAATCTATACGAAAGTCGATGAGGCCCCTGCATTGGCAACCTATTCGCTCCTTCCAATGATCAAAGCGTTTACCGATGCTGCAGGAGTTACGGTGGAAACCAGGAATATCTCCCTTGC
>JAUVBH010000085.1 GCA_030591285.1 Thermoplasmatota archaeon | reverse complement strand
CCAGAGGATGAAAGTGAGTTGTAATTTCCATCCCACCTATCCAACCTGTAGAGATTTACTGATCTGTTGCCAACACCTACTGCTCTGTCATCCAGCAAGGATCCGACGATCCTAACTTCCTTACCCTTCACAGCAATGGATGCATTCACACTTAAAGATGTGAACGAAACAACCGAGAAAGGTTGACCATCAGTGTCCGCGAATGTGGACGAATCATAATAGTTAGTATAGTAATCAGAGGAGAACGTTGCTCTCAGAGGAACAGGCCCCAATGCATGTGTCGGTATAATTGGGATGTCGACCTCGAAATTACCATTGACGTCCGTGACAAGGGTCAATCTGACCTGCCATGTCTTACCGAATCCCCAGAAAAATACGATTTCCTGGTTCGGTACACCGACCTGGATAGCTCCTGAAGATTGCGAAAGATCCTTGAGTTTCCCCCGGACCCTGGCATAATTCCAATCAAATATCTTCCCATTAGGATCCTTGAACTCTTTACGGGTGATGAACGTGTTCAATGGATTCCCATATTGATCCTGTTCATTTTCATCATTGATCCCGTTCTTGTTCTGATCGATCCAAATGCTCAATTCAGTACGCGCTCGCACCATGAATTGAGTGGTATTTTGAGAATTGCCATAGTATATTAACGGATCTTTATACCTACTCTCATCGAAATTGGTTTCGACCGAAACTGTTACTGGACCTAACGGTTGACTACCTGCTGGTAGGTCATATTCTATTGAGAAAGTACCGTTATCATCTATGATGAACTGACCGGTCCATAGTTTGGCAAATGGCTGAATGGGATTTCCCCACATCACATTGAACCTGTAATGATTACCATATTCAACGCCATTGATCGAGAGCTTTGGTCCCTCATGGACGAAATCCCTCTCGAAGTAGAGCTTATCCACAATGGATCCATTGATCCAGATGGTTGATCCTCTGTATACCCAGGTTACACCATAGTTTGGATCGATATTGTCAAAGATGACCTTTGTTTGTCTTCTTACATGGATCCTGGTGGTTGCGTTCGATGGGTCGAAATAGTAGTTGTTGGTAATATTGAAACCAGGACTGAACTCAACTGCCACATTATGTGGTCCGGCAGTTGCACCATCAGGGATCCTGTAGGTGAATTCGTATTCAGAATACAATCCCTGTGTGGAAGGGAGAGCGACTGTCTCAGCGACAGGCTGGCCATCCCAGAATAGTCTCATGGTCTTGGAGCCCATATTTGTATATTCATAGGAAGTATCCTCAACGGTACCCCTTACTGTAAAGGTATTTCCGACATCGATAAGGTCGGATCCGATAACCTCCACTGTGGTCTTGGTCTTATGCCAGATCTCAATATAAAGTCTCTTCTCATATCCCCTTCTGGCGATGAAAGCGTTTGGATCTTCATCGATAAGACCATCGCCATCATCATCCATGGGGTTCCCGGCAGCGTCAAATGAGAAATCCTCCTCATCAACACCCTCAGGGAATCCTACTTTAGGGATACCTGGTGCACCGTCATCGATAACTCCGTCGTTGTCATCATCGATGCCGTTCCCTTGAAGAACGGAAGCGTCACCGTCATCATCATGTCCAATTACCTTGTCCCAAAGTATGTTGTAGATGTCATTGGTCATGTTGTAGAATTTGGCGCCATTAATTGTCCAAACACCTTGGTACAACAACAGTAACTCTATCGGATTAGCTGCGATAGACGTCACATTCGCCTGAAGGATTATCGGATTTGTCTCATTTCCAAGGAATTTGGAAGGCATAGAAAACCTTCCAGCGGTCATGTTCTCCTCTTGATTATCCCACTCAGTTCGGAGATCAGCTTGGAAAAAGACATCTGTTCCCTCAGCCCACTGAAGGTGGACGAATTCATTGGTTATGGGAAGGTCCCCAGAATTCCTCTCACCATCAGAGTTATTATCCTCCAAGAGAAGTCCTTCGATCTGGATCTCCTCGTTGAAGTAAACCTTCTTGGGTGACTTCTGTATATATAGAAGTGTAGAAGTGTTTACCGCCCCTCGGGTCGGATCAAGGATCTCTTCCTCATTCTGAGGCCAGGCCATCCCAATAGCCTCAGGGGATCCAGAGAGGGGTTCGTTCCTGAACACCGGAATTACGGATTCAGGTCCGACAATACTGTATTCATCATCAGCTGCAGTTTCGACGTCATCGATGAGGTCAAGAACAGGGTTTTCATCATCGACGAAAACGCCATTTCCGTTCATTGAAACGGTCTCATCCATAACACCCGAGGTCGTGCTAATTAATCCAACGAATGATGTGGCTATCATTGCCAACAAAACGAGCATCACCAGGCTCTTTCTCATATTATACCTCCACGAATCCAGCATCACAGAAGATTGCTGAGATAGGTTGGCCCCATAGGGAATGGGCGGGATTAAAGCCCCTAACACTAGATGTATATTTTAACCTTTGGTCTTTCGCTGTGTGCTAGTTACTTACTGGCCCTACCATTTCTCCAACCTTCGCCCAGGTCGCCTCTAACATACCGGATGGTAACTGTTCCTTCCTATTGAGCTTAGTTTTTATAAATATAATTTACTCATGTGAACCTCTCACTCTGCCATTGATATGAGAATATATCATACGGCCAAAATAGTATTCAGATCACCATCCATAACAGGAAAGATCCCTTTTATTAAACCGAGATATCTCTCATGTGAAAGGATTTCCGGTCATCGACTTGTGAACTGGTATCTCCATTTGTCTTAATATGGTGGGACCGATGTCACCGATCGTCCCTTCACCAGATCTCAGGATCGCTTCACTATCGATATCGTTAGCTGCATATATCAGGTGGACAGGATTGGTCGTATGGGCAGTGAATGGAATGTTCTTCTGATGGTTCCACATACATTCTGCATTTCCATGATCAGCAGTTATGAGAAGATGATATCCGTTCTCCAACGCTTTTGTTACCAACCGACCCAGGCACTCATCCACAGTTTCAACTGCTTTGACAGCAGCTTCCATAACACCGGTATGACCTACCATATCCGAATTGGCATAGTTCAGAATACCAAAATCAAATGTTCGGCCGTCCAGCTCATTTTCTATCTTATCAGTTATTGATCTTGCAGACATTTCAGGTTGAAGGTCGTAGGTCTGTACCCTGGGAGATGGAACCAGTATCCTGTTCTCATTCTTGAAGGGAACTTCTCTCCCACCACTGTAGAAAAAGGTCACATGTGCATATTTCTCGGTCTCTGCTATCCGAAGTTGTTTTAGCCCGGCTCTTGCAACTATTTCCCCGATGGTGTCGGAGACCTTTCGCTCGGGGAAAGCAACGTGGGTAAAGATGGTGTTATCGTAATCTGTCATTGCAACAAAATGGGGTCTAACGACCTTTGGTCTAACAAATCCGTCAAAGAAAGGATAGATGAAAGCTTTGGTCATCTGTCTCGCTCTATCCGGTCTGAAATTAAAAAAGATCAGGGAGTCCTTATCGGTAACAAGACCGTATGGATCACCACTGTCATCTACAAGCTGGATCGGTTTGATGAACTCATCGGTCTCTCCATTTTTGTAGGCTATCTTGATCGCTTCCACTGGATCCCTGAACTGGTTTTCCATAGGGATGATATAATACTGGAAGGCTTGCTCAGTGCGGTCCCATCGCCGATCCCTATCCATGGCAAAGAACCTACCCATGATCGTTGAGATCTTGATCCGGCCATGAATGTCATTTGAGGAGATCCATTTTTTAAGTTGTTCGATATCATCCAAGCTGGAATTTGGAGCTACATCACGACCATCGGTGATGGCATGGACCCTGATCCGTTCCACACCTAGTTCCATACCCATTTTAAGAAGGCCGTAAAGATGAGAGATATGGCTGTGAACTCCTCCATACGAAGTAAGACCCAGGAGATGAAGTGTTCCATCTTTCCTTTTCACTTCCTCCATTCCCTGAACGAGTTCATCATTGTTCATAATAGATCCATCTTCCACACTCTTGGTGATCCGAACAAGAGATTGGTACATGATCCTACCAGCCCCAAGAGTTAGATGTCCCACTTCTGAATTACCCATCTGACCATCGGGAAGGCCAACGAACTCACCGGAAGCCTCGATCAACCTATTTGGATATTTGACGATCAAGCTGTCAAAATTCGGTGTTCTGGCCTGTTTGATCGCATTGAATTTCTCCTCTTCGGAATAACCCCAGCCATCAAGTACTACCAGCAGCATTTTTTTGGTCTTCGGGAACAGGCTCATTTTCAACATCCTCTTTGGTCGGTCTGGTATAGGATAATGGCAAAAAATGCTTTTGGTCGAACCTTGAACATCCAGACGATCAATACAATATCATGTAGACAGGGATTGCCAGAATGACCCCTGTTAAAATGGTGACGAAATTTACCATATTATTGGAGATCATACCTTTTTTCTGAAGTGTGGCTCCAAGATAACTGTCGAACTGACAACCCAACCATCCGAATATAACGGATACTATGATCACCGCTATCCCTGCTTCCAATCCATGAGGGCCAAGAACAGTGAACTTGTTGGTAACCAGAAAATATCCTCCGATGCCAATGAAAAGTGCTCCGAGGAAAGCCGCGATGTTCCCTAACAAAGAAACCGCACCATCTACACCAGGTTCGACTATCTTGCTTGGATCGTTTATCATCCTTGGTTTTTTCGCAAGGATCCCGATCTCACTTGCAAATGTATCCGATGTAGCTATTGCAATTGATACAATGAATAAAAACCCTGCAAGTCCGGAGAATAGATCATCTATGACCCCGGAGAAAACAACGATCATTAATGGAATTATACCATTTGCAAGCACATTCCTGATCCCTCTCTCCCCAAGCAACCCCTCGGAATTGCCATCTTTGTCCTTCATCGAGAATTTCCACATAGTGACAACATATGATACTACTAGAAAGAGAAGCAACAACATGAACCAGAAGAAATCTGAATAAAGAATAATGATGAAACCCAGAACAGAAGCCGTTACACTGGCCTTAAGATCAAGGACCTTCTTGGAGTAAGCAAAAACCCCAAGTAAGGTGCACAGGGCAAGGGCCAGCCAGAACGTTATCCACCCAGGTGATGGTAGAAACGATGTCAAAATATCGGACATCAGCCCCTCCAAACCCCACCATTTATTAATTGTTTTCTACAAAGTCATGTATGGCTGGATATGCCCAACAGGGATTGATTTATACTCCCCGGATGATACAGTACATGTGAGTGACGAGGAGGAAGACTTCGAATTACAGAAGGAGCTTGAGAAAGCAGAGACCTTCTCTTTCTCTGATTCAAAGACCGTGGAAAGGTCTGAAAGTGCTTCGTGGATCGAACCTTCTTTGGATGCGAAGACATACAACATGGATGAGGTGACTGACACCATTTCCTACAAGGGAGACGATCTGAAAGAACCACCCAAACCAGCTAAAGATGCTGAAAAAAAAGCTTTAGCCCGAGCTGACCCTACAGCAGATTACAAAAGGAACAGGGAAGCCTATGGAATAATGTGTCCGATCTGCCATGATTCTAAGAAATGTCAGGAATGCAAAGGCAGGGGAAGGATCAAGCTGATCTTCAAGTGCAAGAAATGCCTCGGAACCGGGATCTGTACAAAATGTGATGAAGAGATCGATATACATTGCTCAAAATGTGATGAGCCTGTTAGTAAATTCGATAGTACCTGTAGAAAATGTGGAACCCTTTACCAATGCCCGGTTTGTAGCTCTGCTCTGCCAGTGATGGCAACAAAATGCTTGATGTGCCACGCTGAGTTCGTCTGCAAGATGTGCCACAAACCATACCCGAAGCAGTATACTTGGAGATGTCCTCACTGCTTCCATTGGAATGAATGATTTTTTTTTAAGTTCGATCTGAAGACGGGTTTGTCAATATATTGGATATAAAGGTTCAAATAACAGATGTACATCTGGGGCAATTGGTGCTTTAAAATGGTAATGCCCCAGAATCTCCTCGAAAAGACCCTGAACAAGCAGGTCGCCATCAAGTTGAAGGATGGAAGATCGATGGAAGGGAAGCTCGTCGGATATGACGAGTACATGAACATGGTACTAGAAGGGACCGAAGAGGAGACCAAGGAAGAGAAGAGGAGACTTGGCACCGTTATTCTTCGCGGCAACAATGTTGTGAGTATCTCTCCAAAGATGTGAGAGCGATCAGAACCCAAGTGGAATGACCGTTCCCACGACCGGGGTGATCCCGTTCTTGAGACATTTTTCTATAATTGATAGTATGTCCTCTTTTGAATCATCTATTGGTGTTCCAATAAGAGAATCATTTGTTCCTCCCTGGATACAGCAGTGATCGGGAAAATGGGGGAGGACATCTCTCTCGAACCTGTTCTTCAATCCATAGATAGTATTTCCAGCAATACCTTGATTAATGAAAGTTTTTCCAGTTAGTTTCACCAACCAGTATGGATATTGATGAGGATTGTCCAGGGAAAGATCGATAGGGGCCCCGTTCCGAGAATCATCTCGTATTGGAAACCCTTGAGTGTGGGAGTCACCTAGGCAAACTATGATATCAAGATCTTCGGCTTGATCGAAGTATTCATTGAAGAAAACATCAGCCATGTGTTTCTGGCCAAGTAGGTTGAGGTGAGCATTGTCACCGATCCCATAGTCAGGATGCAGGAAATCTGGTTGATCAGGGGCCCCGAACGCTTTCGCGATATCTACAAGCGGGACCATTTTCTCCTTACAGGTGGCCCGGATGAAATCGTTCAAAGAATCGATAAAGGTGACCGTCTTTGTCCTGAATGAATTGACATCCGTGAGCCTTTGGGCCCCGGTATTGATCTCCACCATATGGTTGGGGAAGTGGAGGGGATGAATAAAGATTTGTCGAATGATCGATAGAACAGAGTGCACCGGCTGGGATCTTTGAGTTGTCCAATTGATAATGATAATTCAAACTCAAAGGTCCAGATGAAAAAGAATTCATTGGATCCTGACCTTTTTCATCGTATCTCAACATTGAATAGAGGGGCACGCTAATATGCATAATAAAAACAAGTGCCCCGGCTGGGAGGTGTTTTCTGTGCAATGATCTTTTTCATTAAAAGAAAACACCTGAGATAAAAACCGATTGATATTTGAAAGTGAT
>JAUVBH010000248.1 GCA_030591285.1 Thermoplasmatota archaeon | reverse complement strand
TGATAGCAGAAGGTGCTCCATGCTGCGGAGTATAACCAAATTCTTTGAACATAGATTGTTCTTGACAGCAACACCTCACAATGGTTACACACAATCGTTCAGTGGATTATTGGAGCTACTGGACCCAGTCAGATTCCAGCAGAAGATAGCACTTGATGATGATGATTTCAAGCATCTGGATCTTATCATGGTTCGGAGAATGAAAAGAGAATTGAACGATGAACTTGGCAAATCCAGATTTCCAGAAAGGAAGGTACAGAGTATTCAGATAGAATTGACAGACAAGGAAAAAGATCTCTACAATGCAATGAGAAAATATAGGGAAAATGCTATCAAGGAATTGGCCAAGGTTGGTAAGAAGCAGAAGGCTCTTGGTGGTTTCATATTCGCCCTATTGACAAAAAGGCTGCTTTCCTCTTCATATTCATTTGCTCGAACATGGTGGAACCATGTGGCAGGATTCGATAAACAGGAATACGGGTTCGATCAGGCGGATGAATCAAGAGAGAGAGCCGAAACTCAGGTGGATGATGATCAGGAAAAGGTGATGAGAGAGACGGATGCTCTGAGACATGGAGGAAGCTGGCTATCTGAATACAAGGATATATTGCATCCCTATCTTGAAGATGTATCAAGATGTCTGAGAGCACTTGGATGGACAAAAGAAGTAATATCTCATGGCATTGAAACCCTTAAAGTGCTTCCCCCCGATAGAAAATGGGATGCACTCTTCAACTGGATCGATGAAAAGTTGAAGGACCCGGACAAAAGTTTCAAACCAAACGAGAGATTGATACTGTTTACAGAGTATAAAGATACAATGGAATACCTTCTTAGAAGGTTCAAGGTGAAGAAGATAGATTATCCAACAATACAGACTCTTTACGGTGGTGCTCCTAGTAAACATAGAAGACAGGTCAAGGAGGAATTCAACGATCCCTCATCACAGCTGAAGATCCTCCTGGGTACAGATGCAGCATCTGAGGGTCTTAACCTTCAAACCTCCTGCAGGTATGTGATTCACCAGGAGATCCCCTGGAATCCAATGAGAATGGAACAGAGAAATGGTAGGGTGGACAGGCATGGACAATCAAGAGATGTCTATGTTCATCATTTTGTCTCTCACCAGATCCCAGATCTGGAATTCCTTGATTTTGTTGCAAGGAAAGTGAACAATGTAAGGGATGATCTTGGAAGCGTTGGTAATGTCCTTGATGAAGCTGTAATGGAGTATTTTGAAACAGGTAAGGACACCTCTGAAGAGCTGGATGCCAGGATAGAGAACACTAAGATCTATGCTCAATCAAGCCAGGATATGGAACAGAGAAAGAAAGCAACAAAGGATGACTATGATAAAGCTCTGGATCATTTTAAAAAGACAAAGAAATTGATGGGTCTGAACGAGGAGAGAATGGTCCGTTTGATGACTGAAGCGATCAAGATGGACAGTGGGGAGTTAATGGAAGTTAAGGATGGAGAGCACCAATTCAAGAAAACACCACCCAAGTGGGAGAGACTGGTGAGAAGCACACTTACAACTGATCTATCAGGTGTTCATGGTGTGAAACAGAAGATGGTATTCTCTCCAGAAAGATTCGAGAAAGAGATGTTTGGAAGGAAGTTGTTCATGCCTGCGAAGGACAAGCGTCTTGTAATGCTCGGTCATCCGTTGATGGCAAAAGCATTGAGCTCTTTCAGGAAGAGATTATGGGACCCAGATGATAAGAAACTGAACCGTTGGACAATCGAGACAAGTAACCTTCCTTCAAGGGACGAGATGATCTTTATCACATCATTGCAGATCTCTGCAAGAAATGAACTGGGAGAGAGACTGAAGACCGGAATTCTTGAACTACCATTAACCCTGAAGGGAGATATAATTGAGCTGTCAAATCCCGAGTTGGATGATCTGAAGGAGTTACCATCATATCATGTCTCAAAAATTGTTACAAAGATCAAAGGCAGCTGGAACTCACTTGGGACGTACATCGAGGAGAAGAAAGAAGAGATCAAGGGTCAGATCGAAAGCGACTTGAATGATGAACTCGAAAAGAGATTGAAAACAGAGAAAATTGAACAACAAGATCTGTTCGAACTTAGGAAGCAATCTCTCGACAAGGAAAAGGATCCAAGGAATATCGCAAGGATAAAACGAGATCTACAGAAAGCAATTGATAATGCCAATCAGATGACCTTCTCGGAAGAGATAAACAGTCAGAACAGGCAGATAGTCCAGGACCTGAAAAGATCGCTTACAGCAGAGGATTTCGAAAGGAGAAAAGGACATATACAATTGCTTAAGGATAGGCTGGAAGAGGAGAAGAAGAGGATATTAGAAAAGGTTCTACCGAAAAGATATTCCCTTCCCGAGGATGGAATCGATATCCAGGTAATGGGAGTGAAGGTTATCGTTGATGGGGGTGGTCTCTGATGGTAAAGATAGATACCTCCAACGAGTGGTGGTCTCAGCTTCGTCAGAACGGGATGATCATTTCCACAACAGTACTTAACGAGATGCTCCCCGATGGGCCCATGGAGATCGATACATATTCATATGAAAAATTAAGAGATGAATACACGGCATTTCTATCTTGGCATGATAAAAGGTCAAGCAATGACAACACTGGATACTTCAAATGGATAGATGCGATCTTCGACAGATTCCTTGCATATCCTATGAACTGGTGGCAAAAGGGACGGGATGTAACAGATCAGTTCAAAACTAGGACGATCACGAGGAAATATCTCAGAGCTGACAGGGTCCTTTTAAATGTCGGCTTGATATCCGAACCTAGATATATCCTAAAAGTTGACAGGGAATCAAAAAGAATTGGCAGAGGCAGAGGGAAACTGGAATATTCTGAACTGCTTGAATTACTACGTAAATCCAATGTTCAGGTTGGTTTGATCACAAATGGCCACCAGATAAGATTGGTTTATGCCGGACTTGACCACGATTGTTGGGTAGAATGGGAAGTGGATCGGTGGTTCGAGGATGCTGAAGGGCTGGAGCAGCTACGTGGATTCATGTCGATCGTGGGCCACAACCTGATCGATAAGAATGAGGATTATGATTATCCACTTCTTTCTGCAATTAAAAGAAGTAGAGAGAGACAGGGTGAACTCTCACAGGTCCTTGGTGAGCAGACAAGGGAGGCAGTTGAATTACTGCTTAAAGGATTGGACAAGTCCATTCGTTCCAATTCAGAACTTGTAGATATACTTGGTAAGGACCCCGTATCTGGAAAAAAACTTTCAGAGGATGAAAGGAACGATGCACTCTATCAGGCATCCATACGGATGATAATGAGGATCGTTGTTGCACTTTTTGCAGAGGCCAGGGATCTTCTTCCAAAGGACCAGAGCATCTATCACTCATCATACGGTATTGAGGGATTGTTCTCACAGATGAGCAGGGTATATGCTGCGGAAGGCGAAGCAGGTCTCGAAGAGAGAAACAACTCCTGGCCCAGGATCCTTTCATTGTTCAGGTTG
>JAUVBH010000227.1 GCA_030591285.1 Thermoplasmatota archaeon | reverse complement strand
GGACGACAATTGAAGACGGGACCAGAGTTGAACTTGATGGTGCGGCTCCTCCGAGCAGAGTTCCAAAGATCAATACTGAGATCAGTGAGCCAATGACAGATGCCATCGTCGCAATGAGGAAAACTATGATATTCTCTGTCAGGAAATATTGAAGTGAACGCTTCTTTGTCACTCCGATGGACCTGAGTGTTGCCATCTCCTTTCTCAATGAAAGTGCTCTAACATGGGTGAAAACGGCTGCTGAACTCATTGCAACTATCAGACCGAATACAAGGAAATCCCTGAACAGATAGAGGTATGACAGCTCAAAATCCAGGTTCTCCTTTGCCAATCCTTCAACTGAAGTGACAGTTGGGAAAGAATCCTTGAACATCTCTGATATGATCTCCCTCTCACTCTCCTCACCATTTCCCTGGATAAGGAAGAAAGTGGGTTTTGCCTTTGAGATGTATTCTTCCTTCAGTATGGTCTTGGACATCACGAAGGTCCCTGTAAGGACCGAAGGTTCGAGGACACCAACGACAAGGAGGGTTAAAATCTCTCCACTTTCAGAGGTGATCTCGAATTCAGATCCCAGACTTCCAAAATAGATCCATTGTAAGGTATTCTGGTCCACAAGTATTGGTATTTTATCATCGATCCTCTCATGGAGTCCGGTCCAGGTATCTTTCTCACCTGAGTATCTTCCATCGAATTCTATCAATCCAAAATCTGAAACAGTCTCGAAATCATTCTCCACCCCGAGAAGTCTTGGTGGAAATGGAGCATTGATGTTAGAACAGGTACCGCCTTCTTCTCCAATGGATAAAAGTACTGAAAGATCAAAGGGAAGATCGTCAAGCTCCCCTCTATGTGGAACTGTGGTTTCAACAACCCAGGAGAATCCACCTCCATATTCCTCATATGACGAACCAATTTCCTCTTCCAGCATGGATCCCATTAGGGTAAGTGAGACTGCAAGAGTAAGCATCAAAGACAGTATCCCTATCGACAATGGGTTCTTGCCGGGTCTTCTTGCAAGGTTCGAAGTTACCATCAATTGAAGATCGCTTCTGTTCCTTACCCGGGACACTGATCGATAGATCAGCAATCCCACACCTGAAGCGATCATGATGGATCCCAGGACAAAGATCCCGGCTGAGGACATCCCTGTCAAAGTGGAACCTGGGATCAGGGCTCCGATCCCCCCAAGGAACAACATCACCCCTGCAACGATCATCTTCAAGTTCGTCCACTTGTTGGAGGATGATACTGTAGGATCGATGTCTCTGATATTTGCAATGGGTGCAGTTCTAGCTTCTTTGAAAACCGATAAAAATACTATGATGTATGAGAGAAGAACGGTGGTTGAAAGAGAGATCGCCACCGTTCCTCCACTTATGGAAAATGGAATAGAGGCATTTTCAACAGAATTTGACCAGGCTGATCCCAGACCGATGTTCAGGAGAGCTCCAATAATGTAACCAAAGAGTATGCCAAGAGCTATACCGAAAAGAATTGGCCAGAAAGCCTCGAAACTACCTGCGATCAAGAGGTCCTTTCTTGTCACACCTACTGCCCGAAGTATCCCCCATTCGTGTGCTCTTTTCCCAGCAAGGTCCTTGAAGAGGGCGAATAGGACCAGCAGGGCTCCTATCATAATGATGGAACCAAATGTAAAGAACATCCCCGGAAATATCATCATTGCTCTTGATGATCCCAAAGCAATTTCTCTTACATTCTTCACGGAACCTCCCATACTTGCCAGGGTGATATGCTCCGACATTTCATCTGATCTGTTCTGGATATCAGAATTTGAGAATTCTCCATATTCCAGTATCAACATTGTCGTATTTCCCGATTGGATCCCCCACATTTCTCGAGCATCATCGATATGTATGAAAGCTTTCGGAATCGTTCGGTAGAGATTCCAGTACTCGTAATCATCTCCAGTCAAAGAATCTCTATCGATATCAAATGAGGGGTCCCAATCTCCGCAGGATGGTGCCTCGGTGATGCCTGGGATTTCTGGCATCCAACCGTCCCATGCAAGTGGATCATGCATGAATACTGTGCCTCCGATGGTGAAATATCTTTCCTCCTGGACAAGTGTTCCAAGTTCGGAGACCTTTCTGTAGGATATTTTGATGGATTCTCCTGGTGTAAGGTTCAGTCTCTCTTGGGTCCAGTTCGACACATATATTTTGCCCTTTTCAAATGGCATTACTATTTGATTTTCTGAATACGAATTGTAATGCCCCTGAGTGAATCCTGTTACCACAGAGTGAGATAATTGTGAATGATCCGTCGATATGTTATCAACGAAATACGATAAGGTTCCTGCATCTGGAGGCAACCCTACATCTTCTGGAAAAAAGAAGAAATCCTCATGGGCTATTATCATTCTTCCGTCTTTGTTTTCTATTTTGTATCCAGCATCCTGAACTGTAAGTCTTTTGTTAAAGCTTGCAGTGATCAGATCTATTGCATCATCTACATGGTCATCATCAACATCGATAAGTATCTTGTTCACCCGATCCTCCTTCTGGATCCTCTCACTCAGATACGAATGCTTCATGACGACAGTAGGTTCGATCTTTCCAAGAGCATCCTCTCTGTATCTGCCGATCCCTTTGTTTTCAATGATATCTACGATATTCACCATGATCTGAGGAGATGCTGCGGATGAGTAACCAAGAAGATTCTCATGTTCCGATCCAGCGTCATATACTGAAACAAAGATCTGGTCACCGATCTCAAGATCCAGGCTTTCTGCCAGCTCCCGGTTGACATAGGAATCCATCCTTCCAGAAAGAGCTTCAGGGGCTCCACCTGATGAACTATGGGCCCCAAGCATATTCTCATCTTGGTCAAGGATCCCCATGACCTTAACTCCCTCTCTCAGACCTGTTTCATCTGATTCTCCAATTCCATCCAGGGAGATCAACATCTCCCAATCTTTCACATATTCCATACCATTGGAGAAGCTATCCAGGACTACCTGCTCACCAATATATTCTGGAATATCAATTACCAGATCGACACCTGATAGGTTTTCATCAGTGTTTTGAGAGACCATTACAAGTAATCCATCTCCAACCGACAAAGATGCGATCATTATCGCACATAGGAGTGCAACGGGTAGTGATCTTGTCATACTTTCTCTTAGGTTTCTAGATGCAAATGTCTGGCCCAATTTTGAAGCTGTCCTGTTCCTTTTCGTTGAGAAGCCGATTACCAGTAACAATAGGATCATTGAAAATGAAATTGAACTGATGGCAAGTGTTACCCAAGGGGGTACCAACTCCATGCAGTTCTATCTGCATAAGGATATTAATCCATTTTGGACGGATATTGGCAAACAACTGAGAATTGGTTGGAAACCTCTCCGATCGATGCTGACTGCGACGATGATGGACTATTAGATCCACAGGATCAAAACATTTCCAAGACGAACGGAAGCTGGTATGAGGATTACGATGGAGATGGACTGATAAATGCTGTTGACTATGATTCGGACAATGATTTTCTCTATGATGGGTTAGAGAGAGGATTGAAACCCGGTGACGCAAGATGGGACACAGATTTGTCTCGACCTTACTTCATCCCAGATACAGATCAATGCACAACAGATTTCCTCGACAATGATACCGATGGTGACAATATAAAAGACGGAATAGAAGATGCGAACCACAATGGAAGGATAGACGGAGATAATGGGGATGGAATTTGGGCAAAGCTAGAGATATGGATCGAAACAAATCCAAAGGTTGCAGATACAGATGGTGACGGTTT
>JAUVBH010000029.1 GCA_030591285.1 Thermoplasmatota archaeon | reverse complement strand
TTTGGGGGTATGTATCTACTCCCGCTGATCATAATCCTTTGTCTTCGATAGAAACCTGCATTCGTTGGGTCGATCCTATCAAGTATGAGTGCATGTAATTCTAACACATCAATTTCCTGGACAATTTTTTTCCTTACCAATTCCTCAACCCTTTCCATGGCGTACATGTGGTTGGTAGCCTCAATGTGTTCTTTTAGGGTCTTCCCACCTATAGTGATCCCTTCCTCTAAAACCAATTTCGTTTCACTCAATGACAGTGTATTTCCCTCTATACTGTTGGAATTGAAGGTCATATCAACGATCAGAGCTTTTCGCAATCTCTTCATAGCACCAGGATCAAGTGGTCTGATGGAATCAAGTTTGCTCCTTTTTTCAAGGATCCTGTCATATGACCTTTCATTGACCATATGGTGTAATAGTATCGGATAAGATAAAAATCTTACTATCCGATATGCCTTTTTAGGTTTGATAGCTTGTTAATTATTATCGGATAAGGAAATAATTGGGCTATCCGATATCAATTCTCTTCGACCTGAGGGATCCCACCTTCATTGTAGATGATCTTCCCCATCCAGATATCCGAGCGTTCGTTCTCCGGAGTACCTTCACGTGCATCGCACCAGATGCCAACGGTCCAACCCGGTCCGGCTGATAGTGCAAGATAATCACCGATGAAAGGGCCTCTTGTATTGTCACCATCGAACTGCGTGTCACACATCTGAATATTTGTGAAGGTCAATCCGTGGTCATAGGAGATCGCAAAGAAAACTGACAATAGAGTATTGGTTGGATCCATCCTTCTATCATAGAACATGACCTGGACCGATCCGTCATCCCCCACTGCAACTGCGGGGAACCATTGGTCATTGTCCCGGGCTCCAGTTGCATTGTTCACCCTTATTGGCTCTGTCCATGTGTCTCCACCATCATGGGAGCTTATGAGTAAGATATCAGATTGCCCATTTCTGCTGTCGGGCCATGCGATGTAGATCGAATCCGTATAATTGCCACCGGATGTATCGACAGCCATATCACACATTGTAGGGGTCCTATAGTGACCGTTCTCTGGTGTGTATTGTAGCGGAGTCACACTGGCGATGGTCCTGACCGTTTCGAAACTTCCCCCTCGGTTCGTTGATCTTGTGTATCTGAGGACCCCGAAGTCATATTCTATCCATGAGACGTGAAGGACACCGTCGGAAGTAACCTCTGCTTGAGATCCCTGGACCTGTCTCTCCTTTTCCGAGATCTCGGAGATTATTTGAGGTCTTGACCAGGTCTCACCCCTATCCGTTGATACGGAGTGGACCATGGCTGATGTGACACCGTACATCTGGAAAGCGGTCCATGTGACATGAACATCACCGGTGGTAGGATCAACAGCTATCCACTCCTTGTCATGGAAGTTGGCAAGGACAGATGACACCGATGAGAATGATTGGATAACTACTGTGACCGTTCCAAAGGTCTTTCCCCCATCATCCGACCGGGCAACGAAAATACTCGAGCCAGGTTTCCGGATGTTCCCGATCTCAACGCTTCTCTGGAATGCGATCCCTGCATAGTAGCAGGTGCCATCTTGTCCAAATACTACAACAGGGTCTCCTGCCCCCGCAAATGGCCAGAGATCAGATTCCCTATCCCCATTGACGCCAGGAATGTACCCGCTCTCCCAGGTCTCTCCGCCATCAAAGGTGTAATAGTACCCACACCAGACATCACCGGATGGGCCGCCGTAATCATTTGATCCTGCAACGATGTTCAACGGGTTTGTTGGATTGACCGCAAGCCCAGGTTCATTATTTGCAGCTGTGATATTGGTTACCTTGGAGTTCGGTTGTGCAAGGTATGGTTGGAATCCCTCCGATCCATCATCTCCGTCTCCATCTCCATCACCGGATGATCCACCACCCATTACATTGTATATCAGTAAAGCTCCAATTATCAAGAGCAGGACAATACCCACGGCGATGACCTTCCTATTGCTCAGCGCCGAGCTTATACCTTCAGCCATGCTTTTTCTATGCCCTATTTCGTTATTGAAATTATCGGTAAACCCGGGGTTAGGATCACACTTGTTTCGTTCACCTCTGGAAAACTTAGAAATACCATGATTGGGAATGAATAAAAAGGGATGGGATGCCGCTCAGTATGCATTCTCTTTCCAGGCTATGGTGGGTGCAGGGAATTGGTCTCATTTGATTGGCTTGAGGACCCGGTCCTAGGTTCTGAGATACTTATCCAGGACCTGATCATAGCTGGTGCCATCTTTTTCATGGGTATTGTTCTGGCAATTATATTGCCGCGAATACTGGCAAACAACATTGCCAAGATCTTCTCCAACATTGAAATTCGGTCATGGAATAAGGATGGGACCAAGAAAGAAAGTGACATCACAGAGAAAGAGAAGAAGACCCATAACAAAATGAAAAAGACAATTGCCCAACCTGTGAAAAAAGGACTGACATGGTTCTATCTTTTGCTATTTCTCGTTCTGGCAGTATATACTTTACCCTTAGAGTTGGGAACCACATTCGAGGTTTACCATCGGACCTATCAAGCCTGGAGGTTCCTCCAATTCGGTGTTGCTTTTGCAATGATACTGTTGCTTTCTATGTTTGCACTTGAACCCATTTTAAAAGCCTCTGTCTATGCTCTTCTGGGGAGAAAAATATCCCAGAGGCAGAAATATGGACTTTACAAATCGTTGAAGGTAGGCGTGAAGGTTTTCATAATTTTCTTCGGTACTTTCGCGTCATTGAAACTATCTTTCACCAATCATCAGATCGAACCATTCAGCTGGATAGTCGATATTTTGGTCTTTGGTATGATAATCTTTACTTCATATATTGTGGCCCAACTGGTAGCAACTCTATCAGAACCCCAGTTCAAATCAGGAGATAAAACAAAGCACGATATGGGGAAGGCTATTGGCAGGGCCATCAAGATCGGTATATATGTACTCGGTTTCATTGCGGCCCTCTGGTATCTCGGGATAAGTCCAACGGTATTTCTCGGGGGGGGTGTGGTCGCTGGTATCATCCTGGGTTTCGGACTTCAGGATAGTATTGCCAATCTTGCAGCCGGAGTTCAGATCGTCATGGATAAACCATTTGTTATCGGTGATCGGATCCGGATAGATTGGGGCGGTAGGGAAACCTGGGGTGATGTCACAGACATTTCATTAAGGTCCACCTGGATAAAAACTCCTGAGGATGAGATGATAGTTGTTCCAAACAGTGTGATCGGATCCTATCAGGTCTGGAACTACACCAGAGATTCACCCAAAGTAGCTCTTCATTTCGATGTTGGTATATCCTATGATTCTGACTGGAAACTGGCCGAAAAATTGGTACTTGAGATACTCCACAAGCATCCTCTTGTGTTGACAAATCCCAAACCGTACGTATTGATGAAGGAATTCGGGGAATCATCCCAGATCCTGACAGTATGGTTCTGGATCCCCGAGGCAAGGGACAGGCTCACCGTACAATCCGATCTTCTGAAGAGGATAAAGGATGCTTTTGATCATAACGGTGTCGAGATCCCCTATCCTTACAGGACACAGGTCTACAAGTCCGATATGCCGAAACCGCATAAGTTGGCCGAGGAATACAAAAGCCCAATATATCTCCCATCAACCGGTTTCAAGGAATTCAAGATCAGAGATGATACAATGGTCGAAGTTGAAACGACCACAAATCTGATACTCGCTCCCACCTCCGGTTCATATGCTGCAAGGAACACTGCTCCCTTCGTAATGGAAAATGCACAGAACCTGGGTGCGTCTGTTACTGCACTTTTTATTCGGACACCTGGAACATCCATCACAGATGGTCAAGAGGCTCTCAGGATATACAACGAGGTCGCAAAGGCAAATTCTGTTGATATCAAATTACTCTACAAGGAAGGAGACATCATCGCCAACATCCTGGACGCTGTGGATAGCGAATCTGCCTCACTTATCATCATGGGGACAAATGAAGAGACCATCTTCGGAAGGATCACAAGAAGCTCCATCAGCCAGGAACTCCTGAGGCACACAACGGTTCCAACACTTCTTCTTCCCATGAAGGCCCTATTGAACAGGAAAGCCAAACAGGAGAAGAAAAGGAAGGAGGATGATCGGTCCTTCAATGAAGATAAGGTCGATTTCACTTCAGTGAAGACATTGGAAAGGATCGATGAAGAGGGCATGGAATTCGATGAGGAGTAGGCTTATTGTTCATCTACTATCATTCCAGCTCTTTTTCTTTGGGCAATTATCTTGTTTCTCATCTCTTCAGGATCGATTATTTCTCCATGCCCGAATCCGGGACATATCATGTGGGTGAAAATGGATCCATCCTGCAATAACAGAAATGGGTAAGTTGCACAGGTATAAAGCCAGTCTGGATATAATCTGCAAACAGCTCCTTCATCCTTTAGCATCGGACATTTCTTAGAGATCACAAAATAAGGATGGGTTTGGCCGGTAACGGGATCGACCTCTACTTTGTCGATCTTCAATTCAGCAGCCCTGGGGTCGTTCTTCAATCTCTCATATTCCCACCATGTGAGGTTCACTGACCACGGTCTTCGACAGCAACGCGAGCACCTTATACACTCCCATCTGGTATCATCTCCAAGAAGTGACCATTCCTCCTCGTTGAAACCATCATTTGGAGCCCTTTCATGCATTTCGAATTGCTCTTCCATACTGGACGCCTATTCCTGTATGGTGGTTATTAAACTTGCCAACTATTATCAAAAGGTTCTTTATGAAAGGGTCATATCCATGCTTGTGTCCGGAAAACGTGGAGGACTCAGTGCTGGCCAGGTGGTCAGGTTCTTTGTCACCATCTTCATTCTTCTCATGTTCATGGGAGCTTCACTCCTTGGACTCTATATCTATATGGATTATCTCGTTGGTCTCAACGAGAGGGAAGGATTTTCTGAAGATGACCTCGTTGTCCCTCTTTCAGAAGAGAGGCCTATCATTCTGGAGGACCCTCCCAGGTTCATTTCACCATGGAATACCGGTCTATCCACCACACTGAGTTTGGTAATTGCGGTGAATAACACGGACAATGTTGCCAAATTGGATGGTGTTCAGGGTGTAGGCCTTGTCCTAAATCTAACTCTCAAGAATTCCGGTGAGAATGATCTTTTTATTGAACGGGTCTACGCTCAACCCGAATGGGGTGGAGAGGTTACGGGTCAATTAGGGAACTATCTCGATGTTGGAGATGAAGAATATATGAGACATCTTCTTGTTCCCATTCCTGACCCCTTGCCGGATATCGTTGATAGGAAATTGACTATCCTTTTCGATATTTTGGTGGAGAGCGGTGGATCGTGGTATAGAAGAGAGGGCATTTTCTGGGAATATCCGCTGGTCATACATGAAATGACCAATGTCACAAGTGAATTTGAGATCAAAACCAACCCAGCCTACTATTTTGACAAGGTAAATGACCTGGTAAGAACAGACAGTCTACTCATCAATTCCATTGTTGAGAACAGCACACTGGGAGATGGCAACTTCACGATCCAGAAGATAGTTGACGCCTACGAATATGTAAGGAACTCATTGGATTACATCGCAGACCCGGATACCGGAGAGAATGAATGGATAACCCCGATGACCTGTCTTGCAGAAGGAGGAGGCGATTGCGAGGATTTCTCCATACTGCTGGGTTCTGTGATCACTGCAATGGGTGGAAATGCACGTATTATAATTACCAGCGGGCATGCATTCAATGCTGTCTATATCGGGACCGATGATTCAATTCTGGATTCGATTAATGATAGATACGGTCTAAACATTCCGTTTCAGATAATGGAGGATAAACTGGGGAAGTGGTTGATCATCGAACCTCAATCACAGCTGGTTTTCGGTTGGTTCCCTCTGGATGTCGAACCCGTCGCAGGAGAGGGCGATCTTTACATTTACGGACAACCCGGAATGAGTTGGCAATTTGTAGATTCCGAAGAGGTCTCCGTAGTGGATATATATTTTTAATAAATGTTCTATATCTGCTATGTAGGGGCTCTTTTTATGGAGACTAGAAAGGTTCAGATATCGGGAGGTTCAACTTTCATAGTTTCACTTCCCAAAAAGTGGGCTCAGAAGAACGGGATAACATCTGGCTCTGCCCTGAATATCCTTGAAAGCAAGAATGGGCATCTCATAATGTCGCCAAAGGACCTGAGCTTCAAGGAGCACCTTGTTGGAGAGATCAAGGTTACAGGCAACGAGGGCCGGGACACCCTGATGAGGAGACTTGTGGGTGCCTATGTTTCCGGTCTCAACAATATCATTGTAACATCCAAGGGATCAATGGACCCTATGCTCGCAAGGACCGTTCGCGAGTTCACCAGATTAGTAATGGGTGTGGAGATAGTGGAGGAGAAGAAGGATCTGATCAAACTTCAGGACCTCATCGACCCAGCTGATTTTTCTGTGAAGACCGGATTGAAGAGGATGGCCTACATCACAGAGAATATGGTGGAGGATGTGATCCAGGGGATGAAAAGTCTGGATACGATGCACCTTGAGGATGTAGTCATCAGGGATATCGAGGTGGACCGTATAAACTGGTTGATCCATAAGGAATACAATATATTCAATAAATCTCCGAAGATCGCAGATAAGGCCAACATCGGACTGGAGGATTCACTTGACTTCATGCTCACATCAAGGATCGTTGAGAGAGTGGCAGACCATGCTGTCGCTATGGCGGAATATCTTATGAAGATCAAGGATCCGGAGGACCGATCCATTCTGGATACTCTGGAGAAGGAAGGGATCGTTGCAAAGAAGATCTTCTCCGATTCCATGGGGTCGCTCTTTTCCCATGATCTGGTCATGGCAGATAAAGTGGTTGACCGCTCCAGAGAACTGAAGGAGAAACTGGAGCCTCTGCTCAAGAGAGTGTTCAAGCTGCAGGCCGATGAAGCAGTCTTGCTGGCCTACGTAATTAATTCTCTTGATCGGATTGCTTCCTATGGTGGAGATATCGGAAAGATCACCCTTAACAAATTCACTCCCATGAGATCGGACTGATCATGCTTTGGTCTCTTTCTTTCTCTTGAAGTAGATGTAAACAGCTGCTGATATCATTGCTATTATGCCAAAGATTATCAAAGGTAGCAGAAGATTCCCTCCTGCTAATGTCCCCTCCTTTCCATGGGTTTCTATTACTACCACTTCAACCCAGTTCAGGAGCGATTGGGAACTTCCTGAGATCGACCTGACCCATATCGTGTGGTTTCCTATCTCCAGATCATCTATTTCAACAGACCATGGATTGAATATATCATTGGACTGACCTTCAATTGGTTTCCATGTCCCATCATCGATCTTCATCTCTGTTCTCTCATAAGCCCCGCCTTTGGAGTAACCCAGTCCTGAGATAGTGAATTTACCTGGAACAGTGTAGTTGTAGAAGGGTTTGGTATAGTTGGAGTTGAGTGTCTCAAGACCTGTGATATGGGCCTGAAGTCTTGGATCTATGGCCCCTACATCAGTTGTTTCCTCCGCAAGTCTGCAGGCTGCATATGCATCAGTGACACCATATCCGAAATCTTTTTCCCAGAATGGATCAAGCTCGGGTCTCATCGGTGCTTTCTTCCTGTCTGCTGTTGCCATCAGGATCTCTTTGACAACCTCATTCTCATCCTCCAGGTCTGGATTTGCTTCCAGGAGAAGAGCAATGACACCCACGACCAATGGTGTGGCATATGATGTTCCAGAACCTCTGTTGCCGTATCCATTGTTCGAAGCGTCTCCTATGATGCGAGTTGTGTCAGGTTGTAGCTGTGTGATATTGGTGCCAGGGGCTGCAATATCGGGTTTCAGTTCATCATATGGATTGTCGTCATTGTTGTCATGCCTTGGTCCTCTTGAAGAGTACCAGGCAACGACATCATCTTCATGTTCCATCGTGTCATGATCCACGGTTGAGGCTACTATTATGGCCTTGGATGAAGCTGACAATCCGCTGAACCCGTTGTTATTGGGTCCTGCGTTACCAGCCGCATTGATGACGATCGCTCCTGCATCAGCTGCAGCATCGAGAAGCCTGGAATATTGGTCCGTTCCATCGCTCGGTTGGCCTATGTCGACCCCCCATGAGATAGAGTAAATATCTATCCCTGAATAATCTCCTCCACCATTGCCCCATGGTGTGTTGAGATTATCAGTCGCCCATTCCACTCCCCTTAGCGTCCCATCCTTCAAGTGCGGATCATTCTGGGCACCGACCCAGAACTCTCCGGGTGCAAACCCGATCTTTGTTCCAATTCGAATATCAACCAGTTTAGCTTCCGTAGCGGGTCCCTGATATTCTCCATCAGGAGCTCCAGTTCCTGTAGCAATACCCGAGCAAGTAGATCCGTGCCCCTGAATGTCATCTGGATTGTAAGAACCATCCTGAGGGAACAGGAACAAGCTTTGGTCCCACTTTGTCATGTCGACACCACCAAGGAACTTGCCATCAAGGGATGGATGCTCATCATCTATCCCGGTGTCGATAACAGCTATTGATACACCGGCTCCACGGTATCCAAGGTCCCATGCGGTCCATGGGGAGAACATATCAGATGTTTTGGCCTGTACGGTTGGATTTGCAATATCAGCGAATAGAATGGGATTTCCCTGAGGTTCGACAAAGATAACACCGTTGAGGTTCAGCAGTTCATGGATCCTGTAGGATGGGACCTGACTGATGGCTATAGCATCGATCATCTCCAGGGGGACCGCAACGTCGAACCCTCTCAATTGGAGTTCATTGATGTCATTGTCGTCGAAGTCCCTGGAATATGAAATGGTGAGATCTATGGCAATGTGGTCGCCCTTTTCAAGGTCTGCAAAAGGTTCCAGGATATCAGAGATCCCATTGCCATTTTGATCAAATGTCGTTCTTTCCCACCAGGGAACGATCTCTCCCTGGATCTCCACATGGGATGACCAGGGATCTTTCAGTCCTTTCCACTCCGATCTTTCCTGGTCTGGCATGTCGATGGCTGCCGCCAGAGGAATGGATAGAAGGACCAATACTAGAACTGCACTGAGAAGCCTCATATCTTCCGAACCTCCATTTTAGGTTATTAGAGTTTGTACTGCACTTATCATTGGTCAGTGTGTTCATAAGTGTTTTGGAAGTTCAGTAAAAGAAAAAATGATCTTTCCATTTTCTCTTGAATCTTATATGTTCAAATTATTGTTCTTTCTTAAAAGGCAAAGCTTGATGCTTTTGATCAAGCTTTGAGAAAATGAAGAGAAAGACGGGGGGAAGTGGGGGATCTAAGAGGAGAGAGAGAGGTGTGTGAGATAATACTTAGGATTTCCTCCCGTCTATGACCATACTACGTCACCATTCGATATCTAATCGACCCCTAACTGATTAGGGTAGTACCTGGAAATCTTCCATAATGAATCTGAAATGTATCATAATCAATAAATATATATTATCATTATTGTGATAATATTGTGGCGATAATATGACCCGGATCAAAGCCATCTCAGACCTGCGGAATCATTTTTCAGAGATCTCTGAACTATGTCATGAAACGGGTGAGCCCATATTTCTGACCAAGAACGGAAGAGGCGACCTTGTTGTGATGAGCATTGCGGCCTATGAAGAGAAGATCGCTTTGATGGAATTATACAAGAAATTGGGTGAAGCCGAGATCCAGTCCAAGGAAATGAAGGAGAGGACCGGTCATGATGATGTTTTCAGTAGGTTGAGGAAGAGGGTCCATGAATAAAGCAAGGTTTAAGATCGAGTATCTTCCCGTTGCGGTCAGAGATCTTGATGAGATGTTCGATTACATATTGAAAGATGACCATTCCGCAGCAATAAGTTTGCTGGATAGGATGGAAAACGACATCTCCAAACTGGAAGACTTTCCAGAATTGGGTGTGGTTCCCAAGGATGACAGATTGCGGCTCATGGGGTACAGGATGCTTGTCGTGGGGGTGTGTATTGTTTTTTATGTAATACTTGGAGAGATCGTTGAGATAAGAAGGGTCATACATGGGAAGAGAAGATATTCATTCCTGATTTGATAATTTGCCTTTGATAGGACCTTGAGAGATCATATTCAGGGATCGCATGGCCCGTCATCATCATAGAACCTTGCATGTTCCGCCCATGCTGGGTCCTTGACGCATTCCGTCACCGAGATGAATTTCATCTCGTGCCCACAGCATTCAGGGGAGAATTCCATTTTTCCGCTTTTCAACACTTTGTAGCAGTGATCACAATAGTAGGCCATGTTCCCTTCCATGAATATCAATATGGTATCGGTGTGTGATAGTATTTCATTTTCCCTGAAATGTCTGTTCCTGGTTTAGATTAAATAATACAAAGCTGTTGTTGGAACGCTTTACTTGAGGTGAGAGAGATGGAGAACAAACTGATATTTGGAACATTGGCATTGCTGTCGATCGTTATTATTGGAACACTTGCTGGATGTCTTGGAAGTACCGAGATAAACGGTGGGGCTGTGGTATTAAACCTTAATATAAGCATATCCGGTACAGCAGATACCGTTCAGATCGAAGTAATCTCAGGGACTGGAGATTGGTCCGATTACCAGGTCCTTGTTGATGGATCTATAGGGATGACCACAACTATCAGCAGTTTCAGTGCTGGGAGTGAAGCAACTTTTTTAGATACTGCAGCGACCTGGGATCCAGTACCTGGCACATCGTATGACGTCAGAGTTGTCGATATTGGTGATGACCTCCTGGTTTATCAGGATACGATCATTGCCACTGCTTGATCATTTCTTCCATATCCATTTGCAGTAAAATGGAAGAAGAACTATTCAAGACTGAG
>JAUVBH010000170.1 GCA_030591285.1 Thermoplasmatota archaeon | reverse complement strand
ACCGATCGATATCGAAACAGCACATGCTGAAACCATTGGATCTGAACTCTATTTCATCGAGAACATGGGTCAGTTAGAAAATGGACAACTCGACCTCTATCTACCTGGAGAAACCTCCATCGGAATAGGTTCCGGATTGATCCAATTCACATATCAAGAAAGTGAAGATCTTCATTCTACCGTCCAGATGGAGTTCATTAACTCAAACGAAGTTGATCCAATACTCTCATCTCCATCACAAACAGTTTACAATTTCATCCAGGGAAACGACAAGGATGATTGGAAAACAGGTATCATCTCATACAGCGAGATCGTATATCCAGATCTCTACAACGACATTGACCTGAAGATCTATTCTCAGGGAACATCTTTGAAATATGACCTGATCATCCACCCCGGCGGTGATCCTTCTGATATTAAGATCCGCTACAATGGTGCAGATCAAGTGGACCTATTGAATGAAAAAATGGTCCAGATCAAATGTGGGACCCTGGAACTCCAAGATGGTCCATTGTACATTTATCAGGATAATGAAGTACAAGGTGTATTCACAAGAAGGGGAGATACGATCGGAATTGACGTTGGAAAATATGATATGACCAGGGACCTTGTGATCGATCCTCTTCTTCTAGCATCTTCATATTACGGAGGGAACAATTGGGAAAGGTTCCCGCAGGTCGAGGTAGACCACCTGGACAGACCAATCATCGCTGTATCTGCAGAATCTACCAATATGCCCACTTTCTCCGGTTCGTATCAGCAATCGCATAGAGGAGAGAAGGATATTGCCATCGGCAGGTTCTCTCAAGACCTCTCTTCACTTCTCTCAGCAACTTACTATGGTGGAACCAGTTACGAAGACCTGGGAGGTTTGGACATCGGTAGTGATGGTAAGGTCTATGTTTGCGGTTCAACTAATTCCTCAAACCTGCCCACCACTTCAGGAGCATATACCGAGACATCACCAGTTGGAAAAGATGGATTCATCGCAGTATTCAATTCAGATCTATCCTCTCTTCACTATTCAACCTACATAGGGGGAGATTCTGCTGATAATGTAAAGGATATCCATGTTGATGATCTTGGATCCGCTTACATCACAGGATTCACCCACTCAACAAAT
This sequence comes from Thermoplasmatota archaeon, assembly GCA_030591285.1. Classification (GTDB taxonomy): domain Archaea; phylum Thermoplasmatota; class Penumbrarchaeia; order Penumbrarchaeales; family Penumbrarchaeaceae; genus JAFGLL01. The sequence continues at coordinate 3,539 of JAUVBH010000170.1, read as the reverse complement.
TTCCCCACATCTACGGATGCATATCAAACCACCTTGAAAGGATACTATGACGCTTTTGTTCTGAAACTCCTTCCTGATGGATCGGATCTCGATTTCTCCAGCCTTATTGGAGGAGATGGAGAACTATGGGGAGAGATAGCTTACGGGATTACCGTGGACAGTGAATACAGACCGATAATTGTCGGCAATGCGGTCTCAAGCGGATATCCCTCAACAAATGGCTCCTATGACACTTACTTCGGTTACTACATGGGATTCGTAACCAAGTTCCTGAGCAATGGAACAGGTTTGGAATTTTCAACATATTTTGGAAATGGAACATATGTCAGGGCTATTGATCTTGGTCCAAACGAGGATATCTACATCACTGGAAGAACTGTGGCAGTAGCCGGAGAGTATCCTATAACCTCAGACGCTTACGATAAGGATCTTTCTGGGAATGAGGACGCATTCTATGCAGTGATCTCTCATAACGGGACCGACCTGATATATTCAACCTTCCTGGGAGCCAATGAAAAATACCAGGATCAGGATGAATTCGAGGAATTGGAAAGGGCTCATGATATTGCAGTTGATGGTGATGGAAGAGCTGTGATCGTTGGAGAAACCGATTCAATCCTTTTCCCTACCACTTTGGGAGCCTTTGACAATGTTCTGAACGACAGGGAAGGGTTTATCACAATCTTCGCCAGAGATCGATCAGGTGTTGATTATTCTTCATTTATTGGTGGTAGTGATGAGGATGTTTGCTCAGGGGTCGCACTAAATTCCTCTTTGGGGATGTATGTGTCCGGCCATACCTACTCCAATTATGCAGCCCATAATTTCCCAACAACAAATGGAGCTTATGATTCCACTTTCAATGCAGCCTATGATTCATATATAACATACTTCAAATTGGATTCCTATCCACCCGGGGCTCCTCAAAATCCATCTTTCAGTTCTGAGGACTCATATATCAATCTCACCTGGATGCCTCCTCAGAACGATGGTGGAGAGGATATTGAATTCTACCGCATCTACAGAGGAAACAGTCCAGGAAATCTCAACTACTTCATGAAACTGGATGCGGATACCCTCCATTTCAATGATACATCGGTGTCAAATGGAAGGATCTATTACTATGGAATAAAAGCTGAGAATGTGGTGGGACAAGGTGAATGGACAACAATAACGGCAATAGCCACAACGGATCCAGGAGCTCCAAAGATCTACAGTATCAAAAGAGGAGATGAATTCATAAATCTGTCATGGTTCAGACCAGCTGACGATGGAGGTATCAATGATATCTTCTACAACATTTATATCGGTGAGACCAACATATCCTTGAGCTTGGTTGAAACAGGATCGGCGGAGAATTGGTATAATTTCACAGAGCTCACAAATGGAAAAACATATTTCATGGCTGTCCAGGCAATGAATTGGAGAGGTGTTGGTCCGTTTTCCGAAATTGCTGATTCTGTTCCCATGGCCCCACCATCTAAACCTCTCGATCTAAAGGCCAGGTTATCCCCATTCATCGTTAATTTACAATGGACCCCTCCAATGAAATTCGGAGGATCAACTAACATTACATATGACATTTACCTTGGTAACAACCTGTCATCCATGGAAATATTGGAAGCTGGTTTGAATACGACCAGTACCGATATTTTCATGGGATTTGTGGGTGATCAGAAAACATTCTATGTTAGAGCAAGGAATGAATTCGGGTTGGGACCAAGATCGGATCTTTTGAATATCACTCCTTTGGGAGACCTTTCCAGACCTATGAATCTCACTGTCTCGGAAGGAGGGGACCATATCAATCTTACATGGCTGCCCCCAGAACATAAAGGTGGAGCGACCAACATATCCTACAGTGTTTATTTGGGAAGTGATGAGTTCAATCAGACATTCTTTATCGGTGGGATCACTAATACTGAATATACAATTGAAGATGTGGTCCAAGGAAGAGAATATTTCTTTGCAGTCTCTGCAAACAACTCTGTCTGGGAGGGACCCAGGACAGATCCCAAGTCGATCATACCATTCCAGGTACCCCTACCTCCCCTGAATTTGACCGGAACAATAGGAAATGAATTTGTCAATCTATCCTGGGAAGAACCAGCCTATTTGGGAGGTGCTCACAATGTCACCTTTGACCTTTACATGCTTGAAGGTAATGGATCGCTTGGTTATCTGAGATGGCTGAATGATCATCAAGCCATGGTCAGGAACCTGAATAACGGGGTCCAATATGGATTTGCCATAAAAGCAAAGAACATCAAAGGGAGCTCTGTCTATTCCAATATCATATATCTCACACCCATGAAGGTACCTTCAGCTCCAAGGAACCTCCATTATGTCGAGGGGGACAGATCCCTGAGACTTACTTGGGATGAACCTCTGAACAACGGTGGTTCGATAAATATAACCTATACTGTGCTCCTTGGTGTCAATGATACTTCATTTGACATCGTAGCAGAAAATATCTCTGAAAGATCGTTCCAATTCGAGAACCTCACAAATGGTAAGATCTATTACCTGATGGTTACAGCTTCGAATGAGATCGGATCATCCCCTGAAAGTGAGATGATATTCGGAGCTCCTTTGACCAAACCATCACCACCGACCAATCTGAACATCACCTGGCAGGATGACCATGTTCTTGTTAAATGGGATCCACCTGTAGATAATGGAGGGAGTGAGGTTTGGTTATACTATATTTACAGAGGAGCCGACCCTGAAAACATGACCAAGATCAAGGATGTTCAGGGTTCGTTCCGGTCCTACACAGACATCGATGTCATACCAGGTACCAATTACTACTACCACATTTCCTGTGAGACATCCTATGGTAGAAGTGGACCTTCTGAGAAATTCCTGTTAGAACCACCTGTTGAAGAGGTTAAGGAAACAGACCTTACCATCCCAATTATTGCTGGAATATCAGGATTGATCCTACTCTTAGTGATACTTGGGATTATTATGGTTACACGAAATCGTAGGAAGGACTGGGGAATTGAAGAGTGATCTCTTTTCGAATTTTCTGTCTTTCCTATTTGTAGCATTATAGTCTGATAATTTTACAAAGTATTGGATTATCGATCTCAATTGTCAAAACACAACTATAATTTTTTGACATTTTCAAACATAAAACTACACTTGAAACTATTAAATATGAGTATAGAATAACCGGATTGACGGAGTGTAACTTTAATTTTTTAAAGACATTCAATCCTCTCTTCCTAATCCCACTCCGTCCTGGAAGGTGGTGGCCCTCGTCCGCGAGTGCATTGCCTCTACCTTCCACTCATCTTTTGCCATCAGGGAGGACATTTTCCGTCTATTTTTCAAAGCAATGTATTGTCAGGTGCAGACCTTATGATATCATGTTCCATCTTCAACCCAGTTTCTTTCCGGGCTCTTCCAATGATATCATAGGCAGATTCCAGTAGATCATCAAAGGATCTGTTGACGCGAGCAATTCCGTCCTTGACTGCCTGTACACCAACGGCTGCAGCCTCTCTAGGGAATACTTCCCATTCTTCCATGTT
>JAUVBH010000312.1 GCA_030591285.1 Thermoplasmatota archaeon | reverse complement strand
GGTTGTGAAATTCCATTCTATGCCATCCCTATCCCAAAGGATAGCTCCTTCATCCGATAGGATCTCAGGTTTCAGTTTGACAAAATATGTGGTGTTCTTCTCAAGGTCAGCATGGTAGATCGTGACCCCGGTCCCCATCATATTGAACCTGAATATTAGATCATCCGGCATAGGTTCGATGGAAAAAGCTTCAACGAATGTCGATATGTTGATCATTTCCGAGAACCATACTCTGATAGGTTCATCCAGGGGAATGTCTGCACCCTTGGGACCATATCCAGTGATATTGAAGAAATTCCCGGGAGTATATTCAAAATATGGCAGGATCACATCCTTCATTAGGGTAATTCCAACTATCTCGAAATCGGGTGTGGAATTGGACACATAACCGGATCGATAGAACATTTCTCTGGCGGAATGAGCAGAGGGTGGGACAGCCTCAAGAGTATAGTTCAATCCGTAGGGAACATCCTCGAATGAAAATGCACCATTGATGTCGGAGACAGTACTCCCCGATATGCCCCCAGTTATATTCTTCAACAGCAGGGTTGCTCCAGGTATTCCATTTTTATATGGTCCATTTTCACCAAGGACATTTCCATGAACATCCGCATTATCTCTGTCGTCCAATATAAGTTCCAGTTCGAAATTGAACCAGCCATTTGAAATGATAAGACCGCTTTCAAAGTCATTGTAGTCATCTGTTTCAACTATGATCAGTTGATATATTCCTCTGATAACGGAAAATTCAAAAAGACCATCATCATCCGATATTGCCCAATCGATGGTCTCGTTCCCTTCTGGAGCTATTCTATTTAGAGTAACATTGATACCTTCGAGGAGTGAACCGGTCTGATCCTTCACGACCCCTTCTATCTTAGAATACGGGATCAGATGAAGTTCAAGGTCATCCAATCCTCCGGTTGTGACTTCGATATCTTCTTCACCATAAAGTGTGAAGTTTAAAAAGTAAACAAGGAAGTTCCCTGGGTAGGTGGAAATGAAGAAGTTGCCATCCGTTCCCGTATGGTATCTATTGACCTCGAAATAGTTACGATATAGATCAAATAAGAACACATCTCCCTCCACGGGATCATCACTCTCTCCCAACAGGGTTCCGTTCACCCAGGTGGTGTATTCCTTGAGGGGTTCCATTTGTATGTCATGGTCCTGGATGGTCCTGGTCGAAATATCAATATTCTCGAAGTGGGGAAAATACCCATCGATCTCACATGTCAGTTCAACATTTTCCATCCCCCATACTCGATACAGGCCATCAACACCTGAACCAGACAATTCCGAATACAGGGTCAATCGGTTCTTATCCGGCATCTGATGATGATCAGGCCAGGACCTTGTACTTTCCCCGTTTAGATTCCTTATGGAGTTCGCGGATAGGAATTCAAAAGGCAATACCTCGTTCGTATCCATATCACGCACGAACCCTGAGATGTCCTGCAGAGGATGTGTCGGGTATGCCGTAATATCCATTGAAGCCCCACCTCCTTCCGGGATATCGATCGTCAAACCTTGGGGGACAATGTAATGAGATCGATATTCGGAGAAATACGTGGTCTGCCCCATCATTGAGATATGGTGCAAACCGGGTGGTCCAGTGAATTTTATCTTTCCATCCTTATCGGTCCCGTAATAGTGGGTATCAAATCCTCCAGATGGGGCCACCGAGATCGGTATATGGGGGATGGGTATTCCATCCGGATCTCTGACCGTGAGATCTATCTCGACTTCATCATTTGGGAAATCCCTTCTTTGAAGAGGGATGGTGACCTTCGTATCTCCATCAACAGCGATTGCTACATCTTTGATCTCGTTTTCTCCGAGAGAAGATATGGCTTTGATCGTGAAGGTCCCCGCCTCCACGCTCTGGTTGAAATACCCGTCATAATCAGCATATCCACCAAAATGGGCAGCAGTTGAATCGTAGAACCCGATCGCATCGATGTAAGCTCTTGGGACCGGAAAGCCAGATACTTCATCCGTCACAAGGATGGAGATGTTCCCGAAAGGGGTTTCTTCATACACACTTTTATTCATCATTATATCAAGAGAGAGAGAGGATGACCCTGGCTCGATCTTCGCTGTTGTCGAATTATCACCCCAGCATGTGATCG
>JAUVBH010000275.1 GCA_030591285.1 Thermoplasmatota archaeon | reverse complement strand
CCACAAAGAGTCCAGTATTGGATATCTGAACGCCAAGCAGCTCTACCCTCTCTATCTTTTCATTGACATACCCCATCACATAGGACATCGGAAGATTATGGGAACACGGTATGGTTGCTTCAATAAGATCCCTTGGGACCAGTCTGATTTCACCAGGATCCAATCCCATATCCACAGCGTCAACAAATAAAATGAGATCCGCACCACTCTCCCTCATGGGTTTGGAGAAGTTCTCTGGCATCACATCTGCATCGATGACCTCAAGATCAAATCCTGGAGGTATTTCACCAGAATCCAATCTCTCCTTGAGTAGATCGATGGTATAAGGGCCGACCATGTCATCTCCCCTCATCCGGGAGCCGACCCCCAAAACCAGAAGCTTCGTCCGTATCACTCCTTGGGGACCTTTTCCCAATCCGAAAGGAACTTCTGGATACCTAGGTCGGTCAGCGGATGTTTGATCATCTGCATCAGGACCTTGTAAGGGATGGTTACAATGTCAGCTCTCGCCTCGGCAGCTTCATAGACGTGGATCGGATTTCGGATCGAGGCCACGATGACCTCTGTTATGCATCCGAAGTTGATGTAAGCGGTCATGATCCTCCTGACAAGTTCCATACCGTACTCGGACATATCATCTATTCTTCCAACGAAGGGAGATACATAGGTGGCTCCGGCCTTTGCAGCAAGAATTGCCTGGTTCACGGAGAATACCAATGTGACATTGGTCTTGATACCTGCTTCTTTGCACATTTTGGTAACTTTCAGACCTTCTGCGGTCATGGGAACCTTGATAACAATATTGGGATGGATCTTCACCAGTTCTTTTGCTTCGGCGAACATCGTGTCTGCTTTCTCGGTGACAACCTCTGCTGATATCGGTCCGTCGACGATGGTGCATATCTCTTTTACAACTTCTTCGAACTTCTTTCCTTCCTTTGCGATCAAGGATGGATTCGTGGTCACCCCATCTATGACTCCAAGTGCATTCGCTTCTCTGATATGATCGATGTTTGCAGTATCCAGGAATATCTTCATCATATGTCTCACCTTTTCATTGATACAGCTTTTTTTACATTCGCGATTATATTCTCAACCGTTAGACCGTACGCTTCCATAAGCTCCTCGGATTCTCCCGATTCACCGAAGACATCTGGTATCCCAACTCTTCTCTGGGGGACCGGTTCGTAACCTGCAAGGACCTCAGCAACTGCAGATCCCATTCCAACGATCATGTTATGCTCTTCACAGGTGACAATTGCACCTGTTTCCTTTGCAGCCTTGATTATCATTTTCTTGTCAATAGGTTTGATGGTGGACATGTTCTCTACCCTTGCGGAAATTCCGATCTTTTCCAATTCTTCTGCAGCTTCAAGTGCCTTGGCAACCATAAGTCCAACAGCTATCAGGGTTACGTCATCCCCATCTCTCAATCTGTTTGCCCTGCCAATGTGGAATTTATAATCCTCATCATAGAGAAGTGGTGTATTTGTCCTGCCTGTCCTGATGTAGCATGGACCAGGGGTCTCTGCAACCTTCAGAACTGCTTTTTTCGTCTCCCAGTAATCTGCAGGGGCTATTACTGTCATATGTGGAAGAACCCTCATCAATGCAAGGTCCTCGTGCATCTGATGGGATGCTCCATCACCACCAACCGTGATACCAGCATGGGTGGCAACTATCTTGACGTTTAATTTGGGATAGGCTATTGATTGTCGGATCTGGTCATAAGCCCTGCCTGTTGCGAACATTGCAAAGGTGGAAGCGAAGACGATCTTACCCGTGGTGGCCAATCCAGCGGCTATACCCATCATGTTCTGTTCAGCAACCCCAACATTGAAGAATCTCTCGGGATAGGCTGCATCGAACATTGCTGTAGTTGTGGAACCGGAGAGATCCGCATTCAACGCGACTACCTGATGATATCTCTCTCCAAGTTCGACAAGTGCTTCTCCGAAGCCGGGTCTCATATTCTTGAGTTCCCATTTCATCAAGCATCACCTCCTAGTTCTTCGAGGGCTTGTTTCAACTCCTCTTTCGATGGTGCCTTTCCATGGAACTTCAATGATCCTTCCATGAAGGATACTCCCTTTCCTTTGATGGTGTTTGCAATTATGATCGTTGGTTTTCCTTTGTATGTCTCAGCTTCATGGAAAGCTCTCAGGAGCTCCTTGAGATCGTGACCGTTCACCTCGACCACGTGCCATCCAAACGCCTTGAACTTCGGAAAGACCGGTTCGAGTGACATGATCTTCTCTGTTGGACCATCTATCTGAAGCTGGTTCCGATCCAGGATGGCACATAGATTGTCAACCTTGTAATGGGAGGCGGCCATGGCTGCTTCCCAGAGTTGTCCCTCCTGGGATTCTCCATCTCCAAGTATACAGTAAACCCTGTAATCCTTACGATCCAATCTGGCTCCCAGCGCCATTCCAATGGCTATCGATAAACCCTGACCCAGTGAACCAGTGGACATATCGATCCCGGGTGTCTTGTTCTTGCTCGGATGTCCCTGGAGCCTGCTCCCCAATTTTCTAAGGGTGAGCAGCTCATCTTTTTCGAAATATCCAGATAGAGCAAGTGTAGAATACAACGCTGGAGCGCTGTGTCCCTTGGAAAGGACCAGTCGGTCCCGATCTTCCCAGAGAGGATTCTCAGGATCATGCCTCATGACCCGAAAATAAAGTGCTGTCAGGATATCCACAGCCGACAGGGACCCACCGGGGTGTCCAGAACCAGCTTCATGGATCATCTTCACTATCCATCTTCTTGCTTCTCTAGCGGTATTTTGAATGTCTGGCAGGTTTGCATCCAGGTCTTGCCAGTAATCTATTTTTTCAAGCGGCACAAGAACCATCTCCGGTAAGGAATCTATGATAGGTCACGGGGGCATTTGGGATAATGAGAAGTTGATAATTAAGGTTGCCCTAAGGACAAAAGAACACCTCAGAAAAGATGGGTGTCAAACACCTGAAAGTGCCGAGATCATGTCCCCTGAAAGTTCACCATTTTCTATGGTTTTCAGCTTGGTTCCACTGAAGCGGGAACCATGGTTG
>JAUVBH010000087.1 GCA_030591285.1 Thermoplasmatota archaeon | reverse complement strand
GATATCATACTGTCAGGTTCATGGTCATAGACAATGCGGGAAACGTCATCGAGAGAAAGGTCGAGATACCTGTTGATCCAAAACCACCCCTGGTTGAAGATGCCTGGGTTAGCTACCCAGGAGACCAGGGCGCCGCAAAGACAGGTGATGATGTTCGGATCATGGCCAAGATAAGCGATAATACAGCTCCGATCTATGTAACCCTGGTCCTGGATAACTCAGGATCCATGGGCGGCAATAAATTTAATTCTCTACAAAAAGCTGCCAAGACCTTCATCAACAGCACCAGGGATATCGATTATGTATCCATTTGGAGATTTTATGGTGACACGGAATCCCCCCATCCTCCTGGTACAAGACCTGGTTGGCCCAAGAATGTCCTGAACTTCACCAAGATGAACACTTCAGGACAGGCTAAGGCAAGGACGATAGTCGATGGAATGGTTGCAAATGCGGGTACTCCTATCTGGGACACAATTGGAAATGCAACGAAGTATACCATCCAGGAGGCTGTATCAACTCCTGTTGTCGTTGCTTTCACCGATGGATCTGATAATTACTTCTATGAGAATCCACACAATACCTACGAAGAGGGCTCAGGACATTTCGCCCCATGGCATAATTGGGGGACCAATCGTTATGTTCCTTCCCACTGGGGGAAGTATGAAGATATAGGAAGGACGAACTTCACCCAGAACAAGACTGCATATTATTGGGTCAACAGTCCGATCAGGGAATTCAGGTCAGGACTTCTTAATGCACCGATCCCGATCTACACCATCGGACTCGGATTGGAACATCATGATCCTCCCAATCAACCCAGGAGGACTACGGTTCCTGTGAATTATGAATATGACAGTTTGAACGCGACCTGGTCGGGCGAATCGGGGACTGTTGAATACAATTTATGGAGAGTTGCAACATCTTCAGCCGGTGGAGCCTACTACTACGCACCTTCGGCAACACAGCTGGAAACGATATATCGTAACATTGCGAGATCCATATATTCTACTGACAATCCTGCAAAGATCGTAAGAGCGGTAGCCAATGTTCCACTTGATGTTACGAAACAGGTCCTTTTGTTCGATGACGGTCTTCATAATGATGGATTGGCAGGAGATGATCTCTATGGGTCGGATCTGGTGAGGATCCCGACGCTTCCAACCGAGGGAAGGATCGTATTGATAGAGGTCTTCGACTGGGCAGATAACATCGGACTTGGGGAGTGCTCACTGATCATCGATAACACTCTTCCTCTGGTACAGACACCAGTGATGGTCCATTACCCTCTTGGGAGATCATCTGCTTCAGATAACGAAGCGTTCCATATTGAGATCAAAGCGTGGGATGTAGGATCGGATGTTTTCAGTGTTGAAGCCGATGGAACAGGGTTAGGATTCTTCCCACCGATCACGTTCAATGATACCGGTCTGGGGAACGATATCAACGCATCGGATACCAACTATACTTCAGTGAACGTGTTCCCCAATACAGGAGGGGCCCCGTCCAAATACTATTTCGTTGAGATACTTGTATCGGACCTTGCAGGGAACCAGATCAAAGCGTTAGCGCAAGTGCTAATTGTGAATGATAAGGAAGCGCCGCTAGTCGAGATGATAGATCCTGTTAATGGTGGTGCTCTTTCTGGAAAGGATAAGATTTCAGCCATAATCACCGATGATGGTGTGATACAGACAGTAAGATATCGGCTCTCAATAAATCTCAGTAGCACTATTATCGAGCTTACAAATGGCATAATGGAGACGGATGGAGCGGACATATACGAGTCTCCAATAGATGTCTCTCCCTTTGCAGACGATAAGTATCTATTAGAGATCTATGCTGAAGATACTGCTGGCCGCATTGGTTCCTCTGGAATTTTAGATATCAAGATAGATAACAATGCTCCATCACTTCTGATCATTTCTCCAATGAATAATTCTCCCGTCCAGGGTGAAATTTGGATATATGCCAATGCTCAGGATTCATTTGCATCTGATGCTGATATCACTTATTCTGTTGATGGCGGTGCAATGTTCCCAAGGAGTCAGGGCTTGATCACGACGGATTATTCGGATGGCCCACATCAGATCGAAGTTAGGGTCATCGATCCAGCAGGTCTCTCGGATTCTGTCAAGCTAACCATCTTTTTCAACAACGATGAAACAAATGTCACAATAATATCACCGATAAATGGAGCCATGCAGGAAGGTGTGATCTCTATCGTATCGGAGGTCAGGGATGGTGGAGGTATCAAACTTGTAGAAGCATTATTCTACGATTGGGGAGATCGAATAGTTGCAGACCCACCCACTGCAAATGAAACACCTTTCGCTTCAGTGAACCTAAGGGGACCCGAAGGGCAGATTGTGACAAATGGTCAATATCAGGGCGTGATCGATACTCGGGGTGTTGTAGATGGTGAATACCTGCTTGTTATACATGTAATAGACAGAGCAGATTTTGAATTCATGGAACTATCCTACTTGCCACTGGATAACAATGCACCAGAATTGAAGGTTCTCTCACCTTTGAATGGTGGAGCAATTACAGGCAACTTCACTCCGGAAGCTGAGATCCATGACCCATTCCTGTCAAAGGCATATTTCACTTTCAACGGACAGGATTTTCCACTTGGGACCACACTGAATCTGAATGGTATCCCTGATGGCATATACGTCATGCGATTCGTTGCCATCGATACATCATTGAGATCCACTATTGTTCAACTTGACGTATTCGTTGATAAAACAGCACCCCAGGTCATTTTACGCTCTCCTGGGGACAATACATCGCATATTGGCGAGCTCCATGTCCTTGCATCAATAACTGAGAGCTCTGGCATTAAGTACGTGTTCCTTGAGATGGATGGTTATTCGGTTGCTATCGGAGAACCCATCGGTCCTGGAGGATATTACTCATTCGTTCTCAATTTGACCTCCTTTGATCACTCCGCTCATCATATCAGGGTTACTGCGGAGAATATGGCTGGTTTGATCGGGTCCTCCATTGTGATAACAATATACAACCAATACCTGGACACCGACGGAGATGGTGTTATCGATCCCTATGATGACAACCCATTCGATGCCAGGGATCATGGAGATGTTGACGGAGATGGATTCGGTTCCTTCTATGACGATGATGATGACGGTGATGGAATATTGGACATTTATGAGCCAAAAGGAGAGAGCTTCGATCCTTCAGGAGTTTCCAAGGGCCTGACCTTCAAGATGGATCCGACCGAATGGTTGGATACAGACGGAGATGGGATCGGTGACAACTCTGATCTGGATAAGGACGGAGATGGCATCCCCAATGATGTTGATGCCTTCCCACTGGATAGGTCTGAATGGGGCGACATAGACAATGATGGCCTTGGGGATAACGTTGATCCGGACAAGGATGGAGATGGAGTTCTGAACGGGGAGGACGATCTCGAATCTGATCCCAATGAGTGGGTGGATACAGATGGAGATGGGGTTGGCAACAATCTCGATGAAGATGATGATGGAGACGGGATCCCTGACAACAGGGACCATTTCCCTCTTGACAAGGATAAACAGTACAACTGGTGGCCTATTATCTTCGTCAGCTTCATAGCTCTGCTCTGTGTGATCATCCTCTTTGTTGGAATAGTGTTCAGAGAGAATATCCAAAATGGTGTCCAGGACCTGATAAAGGACGGATTGCCAAAAAAGGAAACACCTGCCGAGAATGAACCTCCGACACGGGCTCCGAGAAGGGCGAGACCTCCGATGGGGAAAGATCCAGCGAAGAAGGAAGAGGGCGATAAGGCCAGGGCCAGACCGTTCAAGGACAATGAGAAGTTCGAAGAGGAAAAGGAAGGTCACAAGGTCAAATGGGGCTAATTTCCTCCAATCCACCCAGATACGGGCGAAGCACCTTGGGGATCTCCACAGAGCCATCCTCTCTCTGATAGTTCTCCAGGATAGCCACCATGGTCCTTCCTATTGCCAGTCCTGAACCGTTCAGGGTATGAAGGAATTCACTGGGAAGATGAGGCTGCCTTCTGAACTTTATCATGGCCCTTCTTGCCTGGAAGTCTGTGAAATTGGAGCACGATGAAACCTCCAACCATCTGTCACCGAAGGGGGAGTGGATCTCAAGGTCGTAGGTTTTTGCGGATGAGAATGTAAGGTCTCCGGTGCAAAGGATCATTTTTCTATAGGGAAGATCAAGACGTTTCATTATCTCCGATGCATTATCGGTGAGGAACTCAAGCTCTTTGTTGGACTCCTCTGGTGTTGTGATCGTAACAAGTTCAACCTTTGAGAACTGATGGACCCGGATTATTCCTTCTTCTCCAACATGCCTACCTGCTTCTCTGCGGAAACAGAGGGAGAAAGCCTGATAGCGTATCGGGAGCTCTTCTTCGCCGAGGATCTCATCACGGTGCAAATTTGTGACAGGAACTTCTGCAGTTGGGATCATATAGAGGTCGTCGCCTGTCAATTTGTACATATCTTCCTCGAATTTGGGAAGTTGACCGGTTCCTACCATGGAGCTGCTATTGCAAAGAGCAGGGGGCCAGATCTCAGTATATCCCTTTTCTCTGTGCACATCCATCATGAACTGGGCAAGTGCCAGCTCCAGACGAGCTCCAAGTCCCTTCAGGACATAGAAACCAGAACCTGCGATCTTGGCGCCTCTTTCAATATCCAGTATCCCAAGATCCTGTCCTAGTTCCACATGGGACTTTGGTTCGAAATCCAGGGCCCTTGGTTGACCGTGGGATGAGAGAGTGACATTGGCTGATTCATCCATACCGACAGGGACATCTTCCAGGGGCATATTGGGGATCATCAGCCTCAATTGATTTCTCCTGATATCCAGCTCTTTCGATTCTGTATCAAGGTCCTTGAGTCCCTGATTGACATCCTGCATTCTGGAGATCTTCATCTTTCGGGCATCCTGGTCCTTTTCCTGACTTATCTCCTTTGATACCACATTCTTCTCGTGCTTTAGAGTGTTGACCTCATCCACAACCTGTCTGAACCTGCTGTCAGCTTCCAGAAAACCGTCCAGGTCAGCCTCTACTTTTCGATCGATGAGCATTTTCCTTACTGCATCAACATTTTCACGGATGAACTTGATATCTAGCATCTATGCCACCAAGATGCTCTGGAAGAAGAAAGAGGATAATAATAATTTGTGGACCGGTGGATATGAGAATATTAAACATGTTCACAAATAATCTGATGAAATCCATCTTGGGACCATGGTGTTTATTAGAATAGAGCCAGTTATTGTGATGAGGAGAAAGTGCGTTAATTTTTCCAAAAAAAGCCTGAAGGGAGATAGGTCATTGAGGGATGCCACCGACGGGAGGAAAGATTGCTCTCTCCAGAAGTGCTATCGAGAAATATATTGAAAAATGTTATCAATTCCCATGATCTGTCAATCATAGCTTCTTTCAAGCTACGATATAGATATTTAACAAAAACACCATTCTTGATTCTAATTTGGATAATCGGGGAAAAGGGAGAGCAAAAGAATGATCAAGTTCAGCAATGGTTTGAAAATTTCATTTGGTTTCCTATTGGTCAATATTGTCGTGATAATGGTATTATTTGGATTTTCAGCTGCACCATGGATCCAGCGAAATACTGTAAACGTACAATCAAATTCCATGGTGAACTCCAATGATGATTCGATCCATGATGGAGATATTCTGATCGTTGAGGATCTCGACAATATCAATGATGTCACGTCCTATGTGGAAGGTGTCACTAATGGCCATAGAAAAGCCGGATCATACGGAGATGTTATCCTTTATCGTCCAAATGGAGAAAAAAGCAGGACCGCGGTAATACACAGAGCAGTGATCTACATTGAATTCAACTCCACAACATATGATCCCGAGACCAGAGATGGCGGTGGATATGATATTCCATACATGGGTCTTTGGAACGTTATGTCAACTTTCACGATAGAGAATTTTGAATGGCCCAAGAGACCCACCAGTACGAACGAGAATATTGATATGCGAAGTATTTTGAACAGGTTCAAAGCACTGGGTGAGACACCGCATTCAGGATTCTTGACCAAAGGGGACGACAACGACCATGTTGATCAGGTTTCGTCTTTTGGAGGATCAGAACCTTCCTGGATCCAACCTGTGAAAGAGGAGTGGATCCTCGGGATCTTCAAATCCAAGGTACAGGATGATCCGGCCACAGTGTCCTGCTGCTTCTTTCTGATGATCTCCCCTCTGTCGCTGACAGCGGTAATTGTATTGTTCGTCAGGGATCTCCGATCTGGAAAAAGAGAGGAGAAAGAAAGGGATGTTCCTTACTACGGAGGACCTCCAAATAGAAGAGGACGAAGACCAGCAGGGAGAGAATATACTCGAACAGGAGAGCGACCCAGAACCAGAAGACCTCCTGCACGGCGGGAGATAAGAAGGAGAAGACCCTAATTGGAATGTATCAATGACAGGATGATCTATATTTATCAAATAATTGAATCTGATCAAAAGGAATTATTATAGTATCAAACCCAATTCACTTTGAAGAGAGATGGAATTGATCTTCACAGGTGGGTGAGGATATCGAACTGAAATGGTATGCAGGAAGTCTGGGTTATCTCTTCTGTTCATTCATAGTCCTAACTTTGATATATTTTGGACTCTGGGCATCTCTGACCTCCTCGTTCGGATTGATGGTCCTGTTGCTTTTTCTAATCATCTTTGTAGGTTTTCCCCTGGTGGTGTTCACTCTCTTTAAATTCACCATCACGATATGGAGACATATGTAGAAACAAGAGGGGCCATTGAAGGTACTATTCAACACGAAACCTTAATATTTCAATCGTATATGCCCAGCCCATGGGGGCCCTATCTCCAGTCCAGCAAAAGATT
>JAUVBH010000221.1 GCA_030591285.1 Thermoplasmatota archaeon | reverse complement strand
TCGATCACTCCTTGTTGTAGTCATAGAAACCCATGCCGGTCTTCCTTCCGAGCATTCCCGCCTGGACCTTCTTCTTCAGAAGTGGGCAGGGCCTGTACTTCGAATCGTTGAAGCCATCATAGAGGACATTCATGACACTGAGGCATATATCAAGACCGATAAGGTCAGCCAGAGCAAGAGGTCCCATGGGGTGGTTCATTCCGAGCTTCATGACAGAATCAATGGCCTCTGGAGTGCCAACGCCCTCATAAAGACAGTATATTGCCTCGTTGATCATGGGTAAGAGTACCCTGTTGGAAACGAAACCTGGGCTGTCATTCACTTCGATGGGGACCTTTCCCATTTTCTCGGAAAGGTCAAAGATCAATTTCGTTGTCTCGTCATCTGTTCTAAGGCCTCTAATGACCTCAACAAGCTTCATGATAGGAACAGGGTTCATAAAGTGCATTCCGATGAACTTCCCAGGCCTCTGTGTTGCTGAAGCCAGGTCCGTTATTGGTATTGTTGATGTGTTGGATGCCAGGACGGTCTCTGGTTTGCAGATCCTGTCCAGTTCAGAAAAGAGTTTTTTCTTGATATCCAGGTTCTCGATGATGGCCTCGATCACAAGGTCGGCATCGTCCAGGGCATTCAGTTCAACCGCTCCCGTGATCCTCCCTCGAATGGCCTCTTTCTCGCTCTCTTCCATCCTTCCCTTGGCAACGCTCTTGGAAAGGAACTTATCGATCTTGGCAAGTCCCCCCTGAACGAATTCGTCCTTGATGTCGTTAAGAACTACCTGGAAACCTGCCTTCGCTGATACAAGGGCTATTCCGTGCCCCATTTGGCCAGCACCGATCACACCTATCTTCTTTACTTCCATGCTTTTCACTCCCTTTCAATGATCATGCTCACAGCATTTCCGCCACCTAAACAGATCGTTGCCAATCCTCTCTTCTTGTTCATTCCCTTCATTGCATGAAGAAGGGTTACGAGGATCCTGCTCCCACTGGATCCGATGGGGTGACCAATTGCTACAGCCCCACCATGGACGTTGATCTTTTCCTTGGGTATGTTCAATTCCTTCATCAGACCAACCGATGCTGAGGAAAACGCTTCATTGTGTTCGACCAGGTCAATATCATCCATTGTCAGACCGGTCTTATCAAGCAGCTGCTTGACCCCTGGAACAACAGCATACATGACCAGTTCAGGTTTGACACCCACTGTGTTGTAGTCCACGATCCTACCAAGTATTTCCATACCCAGCTCCTTGGCCTTGTCCTCACTCATCACGACAACTGCTGAGGCACCATCGGTGAGCTGGGAAGCGTTCCCGGCCGTTACCACGCCGCCTTCTTTGAAGAATGGTTTCAGCTTTGCCATTCCTTCCTGGGAGGCGTCATACCTTATCCCTTCATCCTTATCGAAGGTAATTGGGTCCTTTCTCTTCTGGGGGATCTCTACGGGTACGATCTCTTCCTTGAAGTATCCATTCTCGGTAGCTTTTGCTGCTTTTTGATGGCTTCCGACCGCGAACTCATCGATTTCTTCTCGTGTGAGGTCGCACTTCTCTGCAACGACCTCACCGGTGTGCCCCATATGATAATCATTGTAGACATCCCAGAGGCCGTCCTTAACCATGGAGTCGATGATCTTCCCATCGAACAACCTGTATCCGAACCTTGCTTTATCGAGGATATAAGGACAGTTTGACATGCTTTCCATTCCACCGGCAACGATTATGTCCGCATCCCCGCATTTTATCGCCTGGGCGGCGAGGATCACAGCTTTCAAGGATGAACCGCAAACCTTGTCGACATGGAGAGCGCCCACCTCTACCGGGACTCCCGCTCCGATGGCGGCCTGACGTGCAACGTTCTGACCCTGGCCTGCAGAGACCACATTCCCCATAATGACCTCGTCCACATCGCCTGGGTCGATCCCTGCTTTTTCCAACGCCTCTTTGATAACGATACTGCCCAGCTGGGTTGCTTTGAGATCCTTAAGCGCTCCGGCGAACTTTCCCTGGGCTGTTCTTACTGCTGATACGATGACGGCCTGTCTCATAATATCCCTACCTTCAGGTGAAATCTCCGGCTGTATTGTGATTTCCTGATAAAACACTTGCTATCCAAGTGTTATATGACAAAGTGGCTACATCCAATAATGTTTCAATTGTCCAGTTCTGAATCGATACAGATACTGGATATGTTCAACAAAATAAGGAAAGCTTTATAAGACCTCAGCCCAATTGATAAATTCGGAGGCCTGGAATGAACAGGATGATAAAGTCTGACTCGAGTATCTTCTCTCTACAGATGAAGTGCTACTATATCAGCGCAGACTACAAGCCCTTGATAGATAACAAGGGGAAAGATTACATCAAGGATATTTTCGAAGAGTGATCATAGATACTTTTTTATGTCCATTTCTCAGTTGGACCGATATTCCTGATCAGGAGGTCGGTCGCTGTCTTCATCATACCGTAGTAATTATGATGTTATTGTGATAGGTGGAGGACCTTCGGGTCTATCTGCAGCAGCTGTTAGTGCTAACGAAGGCCTAAGTACGATCGTCCTTGAATCCAAAAAAGAAATTGGTTGGCCTGTTCAGTGCGGAGAATCAATTTCGGATCGGGCCTTAGACTATTCTGGGATCGGTGATGGGGATTGGATCGTCAACAACATCTCCAAATATCGTATCTTTTCACCCTCTGGAGAACATCTAAATTCCAGGACCAGAGGGTTTTGCATAGACAGACACCTCTTCGATAAGGAATTAGAAAATTTGGCATTATCCAATGGGGCCGAGCTCTCACTATCCTGCAATGTTAATTCCGCTTCCAAAGAAATAGATAAATGGACGATCAGAACTTCCAAAGGAGACCTCACATCAAGATCAGTGATTTTGGCCTCCGGACCGGGATCTCATTTGAATCCGCTCTTGGGGCTTTCAAAGAACATCGAGATCATGAAGGGGATCGGTGCCAAGGTCAAAAGGATAAACAGTTCCTCTAACCTCGATTTCTATGTTAAAAGCTGCCTTAATGGTGGGTATGGATGGTATTTTCCAAGGGGAGATGAGATCAATATTGGAATTATTGCAAGGGATGGTCTGGAGGAACATTTTAATTGGTTATTGGACCGGCTTGGTATCGCCAGAGATGAGATCGTATCCTGGCACGGAGGGATCCTGCCGGATGGAGGTCCGATATCAAAATTCACGGGAGATTCTGTCATTGCTGTTGGGGATTGTGGAGGCTTCTGCCACCCTGTTTCAAAGGGTGGAATTTATGGTGCCATATTTACAGGGAGGGAAGGGGCAAGATCGATAGTGGACCACCTTTCCGGGGATGAGATGGCATTAAAAAAGAAGGAGAAATTCCTTCGCCAACACACAGGTTTTGCAATGGAGAATGTGAAAAGAAGGGATTTTCTAGCAGGATTGAGTGATCGAACCCTGGACGATCTTACTTCTATTGCGAAGGGACGCGATATTCAGATCCTGGATATGAAGACAGTGCTGATAGAGACAGTGAAAAGACCTCAGCTACTACCCCTGATAAAAAAGGGACTGGGTATGGTTCAGCTTGGAGTTGAATGGCTGGACTTCACTTTTTAAGATCAAAGTCTGTTCTTGATGAAACTATAAAGGTAGAATGATCCCACTGCTAGACCGATCTCATCTTCACCTATGCAAGATAACCAGAGATCGATAGCATCTTGGATATTATCCCTGATATGGATGCGACAGCATTTCATCCCTGACCTAACGGTTCCTTTGAGTAGTTTTCCAGTGGACATTGTCCGGTCATATGGTAAAGGGGCCAAGATCAAGCATTCGATCTTCTGGTCGAGCTCATGGAGATATTCAGCCGCTTCTTTATCTCCCATCATACTAAAGAGTAGATGTGTCGTTTTTCCAGGTTCAGAATCTTTGAGAGTATTCGAGATCATC
>JAUVBH010000208.1 GCA_030591285.1 Thermoplasmatota archaeon | reverse complement strand
GATCCGGGTTTCAAGGTCCACCTTGTTGAAAAGGAAAAGGAGCTTGGTGGATTGCTGAACGATATTTACCTCGGAGTGATCGGGGAAGACCCGAGAGAGCTTCTGGCAACTATGACCGAAAAGGTCCTTTCCCATCCAAATATCGATGTCTATGCCGAGGCCGAGCTTGAAGAGATTACCGGGTATGTCGGCAACTTCACATCCAGGATCAGGACCGCAAACGGCTCTGAAATGGTGCAGCATGGGACCATCGTGGTTGCAACTGGAGCAGAAGCTTACGAGCCTACCGAATATGAATTTGGAAAGTCAGATAAAATAACCAGGCAGAAGGAGTTCGAAAAGGACATTTTCAAGAAAGCGAAGTACCTTAAGGATCTCAAAGAGGTAGTGATGATCCAGTGTGTTGGTTCAAGGAACGATGAGCATCCTTACTGCAGTAGGATATGCTGCACCAATGCACTGAAGAACTCCATCCATCTAAAAGAGATCAATTCGGAAGTTGCTATCTACATCTTATATCGAGATATCAGGTCCTATGGTTTCAGGGAAGACCGCCTCTACAAAAGAGCGAGGGAGATGGGTGTCGTCTTCCTGCAGTTCGATGAGGATGCTGAACCAGATGTCAAGGTCAAGGACGATAAGATATCCGTCAAGGTCCTCGATAAGGTCCTTCAGCGGGAGATCACCTTCCATCCGGACAGATTGGTATTGAGCACCGGAATGGTCCCCAGGGACAATTCAGCAGTTGCACAGCAATTGAAGGTGCCCCTCAATGCGGACGGATATTTTTCAGAAGCCCACATGAAACTGAGACCGGTGGACTTCTCCGGAGATGGTATCTTCCTCGCCGGAACTGCCCATTCCCCGAGGTTCATTGAAGAAGCTGTTCTTCAAGGTAAAGCAACTGGAGCCCGGGCTGCTACCATACTTTCAAGAGAATTCCTGGAGACCAAGGGGAATGTTGCCAGGGTCTCCTCAAGAAGTTGTGCAGGATGCAAGCTTTGCCTGCAGATCTGTCCATATGATGCTATCGATTTCGATGAGGATAAGAAGGTTGTGAACGTGAACGAGATACTTTGCCAGGGATGTGGGGCTTGTGCATCAATTTGTCCGAGCGGAACATCCCAGCAGTCATCGTTCACCAAACGTCAGATCATGTCAATGATAGATGCGAGTCTAAGGTAGATGAGGAGGGAGGAAATAAATGAGCGAAGAGTTCGAACCGAAGATCGTCGGGTTCCTGTGCAACTGGTGCTCCTATGCTGGAGCTGACCTTGCAGGGACTTCAAGGATCCAATACCCGTCAAATATCAGGGTCATCAGGGTCATGTGTTCCGGATCAGTGGATACGGTATACGTGAACCGTGCACTCCTCGAAGGTGCTGATGCTGTCCTGATAGGTGGTTGTCACCCCGGTGACTGTCATTACCTCAATGGCAACTACAAGGCCAGGAGGAGGATGGTTCTGATGAAGAACATCCTTGAAACACTTGGATTGGAACCTGAGAGGATCTGGGTCAGATGGATATCAGCCTCGGAGGGTCAGAAATTTGCCGACACGGTCAAGGAGATCGTGGAAAGAACGAAGGAAATGGGACCCAACCCCATGGGGAAGAGGTGGAACGTTTAGGAGGTGTGATGAATGGCTGAAATGATGCTTCCAATTCAGGATGGTGATATCAAAACCACCGTCAATGACCTTCTGAAAGGTTTGCTCCGATCCGGCAAGGTTTCCGCAGTGATCGCCATGCAGGAGACACCATCAGGGAAATCCGCTTTCCCGACCATGGTATCTGATCCAGAGAAGATGGATGCCAATGTGTTCGCTCCTCTTCTCCCGGTCTCAACGGGCACCATGATATCAAGGATCACCAAGGTAAGGGGTTCAAACAAACCCATAACTGTGGTACTACGTTCCTGCGAGATGAGAGCTCTCATGGAACTTGTCAAATTGAACCAGGCGGACCTGACCAATGTAACACTCATTGGAGTGGACTGTCCGGGAACCTTCCCCATGAACACTTACTCCTCCTTCCCGGGTGATAAAACACCCACAGAAGCGGTGCTTGAAGGAGGAGAGGCAGAGAAATACATGCGTTCAGCTTGTCTGTCCTGCAAGGACCCGGTGCCAGAGAATGTAGATGTTGTCATCGGGATCTATGGAGTTGACCTGAAAAAAGGTCTCTTCATCGATACAAGAACAGATGCTGGTGAGAAGCTCCTTGAGGGCATCGAATTGGTCAAGACCGATGCAAAGGCCAGAGTGAAAGCAGTGGAAGATGTCCGCAAGTCGAAGGATGCCGTTCGTGCAAAGTTCATCGAGGAAAGATCGGACATCAAGGGGATCGACAAGATAACTGAATTCTTCGATACCTGTGTGAACTGCCACAACTGCATGAAAGCCTGTCCGATCTGTTACTGCAAGGAGTGCTTGTTCGATTCATCGGTTTTCGACCTTGAAGCAAACAAATATGTTGCCAAGGCAGAGAATAAAGGATCCTTCAAGACACCGACCGATTCCATGTTGTTCCATATCACGCGGTTCAACCACATGATCCTGTCGTGTGTCGAGTGCGGTCTATGCGAGCAGGCGTGTCCATCGAACATTCCCTTGATGGATATCATCATACCCATCGCTGAGAACGCTCAGAAGGAGTTCGAATACCTGCCGGGTAGAGACTCGGAAGAAAAACTTCCAATGATAGTATACAGAGAAGATGAGTTCCAGGATGTGGGGGAAAAATAGATGGGACCCATCGATTCGAAGGACATTGACCCGAACTTCAAGTTCGAGATAGCCAAGCAGGAAGGAGGCGAAGGTATTCTGAAATGTTATGCCTGCGGTTCCTGCACTGCAAGGTGTCCCGAGCAGGAGGTAAAGGAGGAATGGAATCCCAGGACAGTGATAAGGAAAGCACTTCTGGGTTTGAAGGAAGAGGTCTTCTCTTCCGAGTTCCTCTGGGTTTGTTCCTCTCACTATCGATGTTTAGAAAAGTGCCCACAGGGTGTCAATGTGAAGGGTCTGATGAACCAGATCCGAAACGAGCGGTTGAAGGAAGAAAAGGACGAGTTCGAAGGGAAGGAAGTGTCCCATAAAAAGATGGACCCGTCATTCAAATACAAGATCGCAGAAGGTGAGACAGGGAAAGATATCTACAACTGCATCACCTGCGGAACTTGCACAGCGGGGTGTCCTGAAAGGGACCTCGACCCTCTCTATTCACCTCGAAAGGTGATCAAGACATCCCTTCTGGGAATGAAAGAGAAGGTCTTCGAGAACAGGTTCGTCGAGATATGCTCCACACACTATCGGTGTCTGGAGGAATGTCCACAGGGCGTTCAGATACCAAAACTGATGTTCGCCATCAGAGAACTTGCGATAGCTGAAGGTTATACCAGGGAGCAATGCAAATGAGTAAAAAGAGCAAGACAACAGGAGCCGTAGCCGTGGTGGGAGGCGGCATAGCCGGAGTACAGTCCTCTCTGGACCTGGCAGACATGGGTTACAAGGTGTATCTGATCGAGAAGAGCCCGGCCATCGGTGGAGTAATGGCGATGCTGGACAAGACGTTTCCCACCAACGATTGTTCAATGTGCATCCTTTCACCGAAATTGGTCGACTGCTCCAGGCACCCCAATATAGAGATCATGACCCTTTCACAGGTAACGGGGGTTGAGGGGGGTCCTGGAAACTTCAAGGTCAATGTGCACAAGACGCCCAGGTACATCGATATTGATATCTGCACTTCATGTGGTGACTGCGAGAGTGTCTGTCCGATCAAGCTCCCAAGCGAGTTCGAACAGGGCCTGGTCATGAGAAAAGCTGCTTACAAGTACTATGCCCAGGCAATACCAAATGCATTTCTCATTGACAAGATCGGACAACCTCCGGATTACAGGGGCTGTGTGGATTGTGGAGCATGCACCAAAGCATGCAAGGCTGGAGCCATTGATCATTCACAGAAACCGGAGGATATCTCCCTTAATGTCGGAGCTGTCATACTTGCAATGGGAACGGAACCGTTCGATCCCGAGGCAAAGAAGGAGTTCGGCTACGGCAAGTTCCCGAATGTTTTGACATCACTGGAATTTGAAAGGATACTTTCTGCATCAGGACCATATGAGGGACACGTTCTGAGACCAAGCGATCAGAAAG
>JAUVBH010000036.1 GCA_030591285.1 Thermoplasmatota archaeon | reverse complement strand
TCTCCCGCTCTTGCCATGTTGAAAGCCAGATCGTAAAGATTTTCTATCCTATCCTGGGCAGCTTCCCTGACAATGGGCCGTTTCTTACCTCGGCCTCTTCTCTGCATCGCTTTGCCCATAAAGCAGGAGATATTTAAAGGTCCACCCACCTCTACTCTTCCATTCCTTCTTCAGCTGAGGTTTTTGAATAGAAGAAGAAAACAGTCACCCCCACCCCGATCATGATAACGATTGCGGAAAGTATGACTAGAAGCCAGAAAAGGGTGTCACTTTTTTTAGGGCCGGATCGTATGGTTTCATCGTCTAGTTCAATTTCCAGAATAATACTATGATCAGAAGTTCGGCCAAAATCATCAGTTATCATCAGATGGAGTGGATAAATGCCCACATTAAGAAAACTGGTGTTGACCATCAAATTAACCGTTAAATTCTCACTTGGTCCCAAATCGTGGTTACCAAGTCCTTCCACCACAACAGGCTCACCATCTTCCTTTGTGATCTCCATTCCCAGTTCGATATCAAGATCATTCCTCAAAACCACAGGGATCACAATATCATTCCCTTTCTCTATTGCGATCTTGGTGGGAATGGATATGTCCATCTCGGTAGAGATCGATCTGAAAGCTCGAACATCAGATGTGAAAGAGTATCCTACAATCACAACTTCGATCGACCATCTCCAGGTCCCTTCCATCTCGATATTGGCTGTGAAATATGTATTATCAGTTTCATATACCAGATCGGACCCGTCAGGAGAGATCATGTGAACCTTGAAATGTGCCCCAACGACAGTTGAGGGTGTCATCTTCCACCTTAATAGCACTGAACCATATGCATAATCGAAATTCGGTGGATCCAACAGTTTCAGAGCAATGGCATTGGGGTCCATTCCATTTATTTGGAATATTCCACTTTCTACAACTCCATTCCTCGATAGGTCCTCGGCTCGAAACTGGATCTGATTGGTATAATTCATGCCCAGTTGTAGGTTCAATATGATCGAGGTGTTCAGGTTTGATGGCCCTCTCTGGGTTACATCCATCCACTCTGAAAAGACCCCATCTGAAACTGTTTGTCGATATTGGATCATCCCTACTCCAGACACATCATCCCTGACCCATACAATTAGATCATGAGTATTTCCTGATGCATTGAAAAGGACCCCTGGTTGAAGATCAAGATAAAGGAATTCCACGGGTTCCGTATCGATCCAGAAGTCAAACATATCTGCGTTTCCGGGTAGTCCCAGTTTGTCTATCGCCCAGAGCCATATCCTGTGCTTTCCCACCTCGGTGATGTTCAGTGAGAAGAATCCATATGTTATGTTGTATGGCTGGGAATCGAACTTATCCAGACAGTATCTGTATTCCATCAAACCCGATCCAGGATCGTCTACCAGGGTCCATGTAACGAATACTTCGTGGTCATCATCATAGTAGTTGTTATCATTGTAGCTATCTGCATGTACCCTCAGGTTATTGATCCCTGGAGGAGGTGTAGCATCCAGGAAGAAATATCTTGATGTCCTCATGATCTCGTTGTTCGAGGTATCTGTGACTGTGATATTGAACTCCAACCTTTGATCATCATAACCCTCTATCTGGATCATGATCTCTCCTGTCTCGCCCTGAATATAATCCCATCTGCCCTCATGTCTTGTCCCGTAGTTGAAATAGATCCTGATGGTATTGTTCCTGGGATGAAGACCTGGAAATCCTTTGTATTCCAGAGAGATATTCTTCAGGTAAATATTGTCCCCCTTGGGTATCCAATCCCCTTCTTGAACTTCCCCCAGCCATTCGGTTTCAATATCAAATTCACCCAAATCAAGTCCAGTATGTGTTGTGAACAGATCAATTATTGTGAGGTCATCCCCAGCTCCAATTTCAATAATAGGGGTTGCTGTCAAATTGAAACTCTGATTGTCAGGGGCTCCGATCTTCAATGCAAATGGTATCTCGAACCACCAATCATTCCCATCAATGTTAAGATCAACCATCATGAAGGGTATTTGTATCGGTAGGATACCATAGATCTTTGGTCTCCCTCCCCACTCATCGATCAGGATGGATCCTTTCTCATCACCCCAGGAAATGTTCAATCTTGCACCTGAATGATTGACAGCAGGGTCATCCATGGTCCCGGAGACTTTCATGGTATAGTTCCCGTTGAATGCAAAGACCTCGTCTGTCTCTTTGCCTTCTGGGTCAAGGATCTTGATACTATCAACGGATGTTCGTGAGATAGGTTTGAACTCACGAACTGCTATTGACCCCAGAGACCATGCCCAGATGGTTTCCGTATCCTCATTGAAATGAAATCCCAAATTGGGTAATGGGAAAGAGATACCATCCCATGCGACCTTCCAGCTTTCCCATCCCGGCCTCCAGGTCAGGACCTTCCCAAGGTCTTTACCATAGAATGTTACTTCTTCGGTTTTAGGGTCTACCGCCAGGCCTGGATTATCGATATACCACCCCTGAGTGTTCACATCGATATACTTCTCCCAGGTCTTGTTGTGATAATGGAAGAACCAAAGCTCATTATTTCTTCCATTGTAAAGGTATAATCCATTCTCCTTCGGATCTTGAACCAATCTGGCTTCATATGTCAAGAAGTCATCCGGTGCTCCATTGATCGCTTCCCATGTCAATTCAGATATATCATATTTGAACAGGGTCCCATTCACACGCGATTGCCCTTTTTCTCTTTGCCCGATGATATAGATGTCTCCATTTCTATAGTCGATCACCATTTCGGACCAACCTCTTGGTCCAGGTAGTGTACTTTCAGCGATATGGACCCATTCTTCAGTATCCACATCGAAGCTCCAGAATCCATCGAAGGATTCCAGGTCAGGGTCCCAGGATGTGTCTAATTCCACCCCCCCTCCGAACAGATAGAATTTATTATCCACCGGATCGTAGCAACCTGCCATTCCTGAAGCGTTGTCCGGTCCTGTTTCCGGATCGATGTATTTAGTGTACCATATCTTTTCTGGAATCGAGAAATAACCAAAGGTCCATCTTTCATACCTTGGAATATACATACCATAACCTATTGCGAATTGTTCAAGAACATACAGTCTGCCGCCATTATCTGGGTCGAATCCCGTAAAGGATTCCTCAGTTGACCACATTATCGATCCTGGTATCTCCTCGACCGTTAGAGAAGACAGATCAAGGGACCACATCTCGAATCCACTCGAACCACCTGCTATTACTATCTTATCTCCAGCTTCATTGAGATCGTAACAGAATGGGACCATTGGCCCCATCTTCCGTGGTAATGATAGATTTACCACACCTTGTCCATCAATAGATATTGCATATGAAAGATTTACCGGAATGGGTGAATAATGATCCTCCATCATACCCATTACCAGGATCAGATCATCCATATCTTCACGGTATTGCATTATGTGGACTCGATCTGTCTGGATGTTCATGTCGTTCTGGATATTATACCATTCACTATCGGTTATATTGAACTGCCATAGATCCTTTAGATGACCACTATAGCCTTCACCCAATGCAATATATGACCTTTCATCGGTTGGATCTGTACACATTGTTGAGAAAGCTCTTACTTCAGGTGCAGGTCCATTTACTGTAAATTGCCCCCATCCATCTATCTCATTGAATTTCCAAATTTCATTTGAATATCCTGATGATGACCCGCTCTTTTGATATCCTCCGAAGATAAGAAGAGAGTCCGTGGCATCCACGAAGGTGATCGATGAACCATATCTCGGACCTGGACCATCGGTTGGATCAGCAACTGTCCATGTCTTATTATCGTAATGGAAGATGTTCAGATCTGAGAAATACTGTGCACCTCCAAAACCGGAATATCCTCCAAAGAAGTAAGCTTTTGAAGATTCTTTGTTTGAGACAAATGATGTCATTTCTATATTATGATCGATACCGGCACCATTCGTTTCCCAATGGATCCAGGTGGTATTGTCGATGAAATAGGACCAAACCTGTACTCCTTCATAGAACTTGAACATGAAGAATACCATCTCGTTGCTCTGTTCCCTGAACATCATCCTGCTTCTGGAGGATAATGGAGCGACCTCATTCGGATGCTGAAAATAGGTATTCCAATCTCCCATCTGAGGTTCTTCCTCTATCCAGGTGTTCTCTGATCCAGTTACTTCATTACTTCCAAGAATGGGAAAAGATGAAATGATCAAGATCAGAATAACAAGAACATTCACTCTACCCAATGTTCCATCAATGGAGATCCTCCTTCTTCCCCCCATAGGAAAAGAAGGTAGGAATCCCTTTTTAAAACCTTCTGGTGCGTATGTATTTAGATATCACTACTCTTCTGAATGTCCGTATAGTTCATCGGCCATTTCCTCTTCGGAGAGTTCTTCCATCTCATCTTCCTCGAGTTCATCTTCCTCGGGCGATGGAGGATAAGGTTTCATGAGTTCCTCATCGATCTCTTCCTCCTCCTCCCTCTGTGATGGTAATTTGAGCTCGATGATATTGGATCCCCTGCTTCTCATCTCTGCCTCATTTCCATTAATCATTCCAGGTGCAAGGGGAACTGCTGATTCCACAGAGGAACCTCCATCAGCAACCTTCCCGGTGGGGTCGTAACTGAGATCGATCGGTTTACCGAGGTCATCTTCTTCCTCTTCCTCTTCAACTTCCTCTGGTTTCCTCCTCTTCATCACAACAAGGATGATGATCACGAGAAGAATGATAATGCCCACGATCACACCGATGATCAAACCAATTGGAATATCATTTCCTTCATCTTCTACAACAGGTCCATCGATCTTCTCCTCTTTCACATTCAACTGAATTGTTATCAGTTTGAACCTTCCATAGGAATCTGAAGCATTGATGACAACCTGCCTCAAGCCTTTCTCGACTCCCGAGGAATTCAGAACGAGGAATCCATCCCTTATCTCACCTGCAGTAAGTTCATAGAGATCTCCTCTTTCGATGAAAAAGCCCCTTGGGACCTCCAATGTTATAGTTATATCTACATCAACCTCAAGTGTATTTTCAATGGAAATAGCCAATGGGACATCGTAACCGATCGTGGCCTCCGTGACAACCGGTAGATCCACACCGACAAATTCAGGTTGGAATGAGAAGGTGCCCGACGCAGATATGCTTGATCTACCATCAGCTTTTGAGACAATGAACCATTCGTAATTTCCTGGTATTTTGGGGTCATAGCTGAACTCCATCCCACTAACGTCGAATGTCTCCTCGTTCCCTCCTGGAAGTATGATATGGAGCTCATAGGTCAAATTGTTGGGATTTATGTATGCCCCATCCCACTGCAGTTTTACAGTTTTTTCAACATCAAATCCGTTGGATGGTCCTGTTAATTCCGATGCTGGAGTTCCAAGGGTAGGGCCATAGAAGATCTCGAAGATATCCGAGGACCGTTCATCATTGAAAGCCATGTCCCTTGCCTTGAACTGAACCAGGTTCTTCATGTCAGGAACAAGGTCAAGATCCAATGTTACACGAATGCTGGATGCATTCTCTCCCTCTACATCATACTTTGTCCAGTCGGATAGTTGCTTGTTTGGCATACTGGCCCTGTAGAAGATCGTATTCAGATCCACGCCTGAAATTTCATCATTGATGGTGATCGATACAACGAACGATCCATAGGTGATGTTTACCTTCTCAACCGGATTCGGATCTGTGAAATATACCTGATGTGTGTCTATAGTGATGGAAAGTTCCACATATGGGCCAAATCTATTGGTCTTGTCAACAGCCCACACATACATGGTATGGGCCCCTTCAGTCCCAACATAGATCTGTTCGAACTCGGTAGTTAAATTTGCATCAGATGGCCAAAGGTTGGCATCAAGAGAATAACAAACTCCCTTCAGTCCTGATCCGGTTTCTACGATATCGCCCCAGGTGAAGAACATATTTGGATCATTATCCGAATTGAACTGTTCATCTTCAAAGCTATCAGCTCTGAGGGTGGCAAATTGGACTACACCCGGAGGATTAGCATCCACTCTGAAGGTGAATTTTAGTGTCTGCATAACTCCCTGTTGAGCATTGGTGAGGTTAAGATAGATGTTGATCCATTGTCCATCGCCACCAACGATAGGGATCGATAGTTCTCCCTTTTCGCCATTTTCATATACCCAATCGTCAGAATTACCGAATTCATCTTTAAAAGTGATGTTGAATTCACCGGTTGCTGGATATATGTCCGGCCAGCCCCTGAATGATACATCAAGATCTCTGATGTTGAGGTTAGTTCCACCGAATAACCAACCACCCACTTGTGGGTTGTCCTGATGTGTTGTCCATAGGTCATATCCTACCACTTCGAGGTCGGAATTTAATCTCATAAGGTTGGTTCTTACAGCTGGTTCCGCGTAACCTGCAAGAGTTATTGGCATTGCAGTTGCGCCGATCTTGTCGCCGTGGGTCATATTAAAAGTGAAGTCCATTGGTAAAATGAACTCCCAGGTCTTTTCATCCTTGAAGGTTAATTGGGTCCAAGATGGCTCTATCACCAACCAATCCCAATGGCCATCGATATCCATCGTGTAATCGGTATCGTCCCATGTTACGTTGAAGTATTCATTTCCATTCTTCAAAGAGACAAATATACCAACGAGATCAGATTGCGGCATGTCAGTTATACCATTCACTCTAAGTTCGTATCTTCCAATTGTTGGGAAGACCTCTACAGCACTGGATCCCGAAGTATTCCCATCGGGGTCATATAGGCGGATCTGTATGGCAGGGGTTCTCAGTATCGGATTGAATTCCCAAACCTCTGTTCCATCACGCGCCCAAGCATAATGTGCCTTTGTTTGTGGAGAGTAAGCTTGACCATGACCACTCCAATCACCTGGTGTATTGGGTGTGTCGACTATCTTCCAGCCGAGCCATTCAAGCCTCCAGAAGAACATCTCATCATTTCCATCACCAAAGAGCATCAGTTCATTGGTATCGGTATTCAGCGACAATCCAGCCCAGTTCTGTATGGTTGGTTCATCTTCCCCTGTGGGTAGTTTTTCCCAAACCTCAGTATCAGTATGGAAGAACCAGAAGTCGCCAAGATCTGCTGTTGAGGATCCATTCAATTTTCCTCCGAACATATAGAAACCATTATTCACCGGGTCGAATTCAACTGAATGTTCTCTTCGTCCCTGGGGTTTGATCGTTGGTTGGATCGAGGTCCAAACGTTTCCTGTCATATTGTATTTGAATAGAGAATCCGAAGCTCCACCTGCGATCTGGCCTCCATGGAGGTAGATATTTCTCTCTACTTCGTCGACCACCATGACGGCTCTTCCTCTTTCACCTGGCGGACCATCTTCATTTATCTGGGTCCATTCACCAGTGTCGCAATCCAATTTCCAGAACTCGTCATAGTGGTATGCATACCAGTCGTTGCTGACCTCATACCAGTAAACACCGCCATAAAGATAAAATGCATTATCAACCGCATCATATGCATTCGCCATTCCGTCATGATAGGTGGGGGTGTTATTGGTTGACACATCCATGTGTTCCCATGTGAGTGATTCAAGAGAATAATATACAAGCTGCCAGTAGTTTCCACCCACATACTTTAGTGTCATCAGTTTGCCGCCATCTTCAGGATCATATCCCGTGAACCCGGTTCCACCGCCCCAAGCGGGATTCCCTGGCATCAGATCGGAAACCAATGTGGTTGTATCAATGGACCAAATATCCCGTGAATCATCACTGTTTCCGAATATCACTAGTGTTTTTCCATCGGAAAGGAGGTCCCACCCACTGATACGCCTCGCCGGTATCCCACCTGTGAGATAAACTCTATTGACATTCCCGGTTGTGATATTGATGATGTAGGTGTTGTCAAGCCTGGTATTCCCATCAGAACCCATTGTGAGCAAGAGGTCATTTGTATCAGCCCTGTACTGGAGTATTCCTCCAGTTTCTGTTGGGACACCGATATCATCATTTAGTTCGTTCCAGGTATTTGCAGAGATGTTGTAATCCCAGACATCGGTGCAATATCTACTTCCTCCCCCTCCTGATTGATATCTTCCAAGTGTCATGTAGATATGTGTTCCATCTGGAGTGATGGTGGTCATGCCTTGATCACGCCCTTGAGGATCGGTTGCAGGGGGTGTTGGATAGTTCCATCCAGAAGTGAAGTTGAATTGATGTATGTCACTGTATCTGGTCCAGCTCCCATCCCTTCCACCGAATATCCAAAAGGAATCTGTTGCCTGGTCATAGGTGATGTCGGATCCATATCTTCCTCCCATTGAAGCTGGGGGGTTGAACTCTATCCATGTTTTATTGGAATAGAAGAAGATGTTCATCTTGTCGTGGACACTCCATCCGGATTGACCTCCAAAGAAAAATGCAACATCCATGTCAGAATTTGAGTTGAAAGCCCTGTAATCAAATCCGTTGGATGGTCCTGTCCCAGTTGTAGTCCATCTCACCCAGGTACTGTTATCCTCGAAATAGGACCATACTGTATACCCGCCTGAATTGTCATCAAAGACAACAAGTTCTCGCTGCGCTTCTCTGTACATGATCTCGCATGTGCTTGTTGATATGGATGATGGCCACCCTCCAGTAGGGAGTTGACTCCAATCACCCATGGGAGTATTGCCAACGGCCCGGGTTGGATCGTCGGAGGTATCGGAACCCCCTGACAGGGGTAGTAATGGAAGAGCTAATGTTGATAGGAGAAGTAATGCAAGAAGTAGGGTTGTACCTCTCTTGATAAAACTTCGATTGGGTATGCTGATATCGGACATTTCCATCGCCTCGTTTCTTAAGTGTAGCACCACTAGTGCACACACCCAAATCCTTTAAACATATGTTCCATATTTTAAACTGTTGAGTTCTTATCTCATTTTTTATGTACAATTAAATTCTCGACATCTTTATACCAGATGAGCTGATTATACGACCTGAGGAGGTCCGAAAGGACCTTGAGGCGTTGATAATATGACCGCTAAAGGAGCCAGAGGAAGCTCTACCAGGTGGTGGAAGAACCTTAAAAAGGTAGCTTTAGAAAGTGCCAGGTCCAAACCATCTTTTTCACATTCATGGATAATGGATGTTCCAAAGGGAAAGGTCCTCGACAGCAAAGAGAACAGGTTTGTCAAAACAAGTATCGTCTCAGTTGGTAAGGGAAGGATCTACTCCATTGCTCCATTCGAGTATGAAATGCCGGTCAGCGATGTCTCCATGGTAATATCAGCAATGGATAGTCTAAAAGAGAACCCACCTCCGCAGGCGATCATGGACGATGAGATTGGACTCAGAAATTATCTGGAGAAGATCTCGATCTCCCATTTCAGATCCATGTCGGCCGAAGCCGATCCACCAACACTCCTTGGAAGGATCACCGCACAATATACAGGAGGCTATGGTGTTCTGGAGCACCTGCTCCGTGATGAGAGGGTACAGGATATCTACATAGATTCTCCTCCCAGCTCAAAACCGGTCTATGTTTCCCTTGGGGGACATATTCCCCGTGAACTTGAGGGGACATATCAGACCAATATTCACCTTACGGAAAGTGAATTGGAACGACTTGTTTCGATATTGCGTTATCATTCCGGGTTACCTTTCTCGGAATCATCTCCTGTACTCGAATGTGACCTGGAGCTTTATAATTCGAGAGTGACAGCTGGCGGCCCCCCCCTATCGAAAAAGGGCATTTCCATCGCTATCAGGAAGCACTCCCATGATCCA
This sequence comes from Thermoplasmatota archaeon, assembly GCA_030591285.1. GTDB lineage: Archaea > Thermoplasmatota > Penumbrarchaeia > Penumbrarchaeales > Penumbrarchaeaceae > JAFGLL01. The sequence continues at coordinate 305 of JAUVBH010000036.1, read as the reverse complement.
TGGACATTGCTAAGATTAATGGACGTATCATCGATAACGCCCCTCGCAGCAGCTTTCTTATCAATGTCAATAGCAGGCAGGAGAACGATGTTGATCGCGGGTCCAAGAGGTGCTGGGAAGACCTCGCTTTTGAGCTCACTTCTTTTCGAGGTGGAAAGGACACAGAGAATGATCTTGATCGAGGACACACCTGAGCTGCCTGTCACACCTTTGAACGAGAATGGGTACAAGGTGCTTGGATTGACCGTGGGACGTTCCGAAGTTTCCAGTACGGATAAAGCCCTCCGGACCGCATTGAGACTGGG
>JAUVBH010000315.1 GCA_030591285.1 Thermoplasmatota archaeon | reverse complement strand
GACAGACAAAGGCAAGAAAGACATCTTCGATGGCATGCTGGCTGATGAAACCAAACGTGTCAGGTTCACATCCTGGTCCGAATTCAAGTTCGAGATCGGGGACGTGGTCACCATCCGTGGAGCATACGTGAAGGATTGGAGAGGTATCCCTCAGATAAATTTCGATGAGAGGGCGGAGATCGACAAGGAGGAGGAAGTGGACTTCGATGTCATGAAGACCCCCCGGTTGTATGCAGAGGACCTTATCAACGCCGGTGCCACCGATGTCGAGATCGCAGGAACCATTATCGAGATCAGGGATGGATCCGGTCTGATCTTCAGATGCCCGGAATGCAATCGTGCTCTGATGAACGGTGCCTGCGCTCTGCATGGGGATCAGGAAGGTGTCGCAGACCTCAGGACCAAGGTGATCATGGATGATGGAACAGGGTCACTATTTGCGATACTCAATACCGAGATCACCGAGCACATACTGGATCGAAATGTTACAGAATGTGTTGAGAAGTTCAGCAATGATGAAGAGAAGATAATCGAGGAATTGAACCACCGGCTCCTGGGTCATGATTATGTGATGAGGGGGAACGTTATCAGGGACGATTTCGGTCCGACTGTCCTTCCTTCTCAGGTCACCCTGGAGGAGACCAACTCCATCGAAGAAGCAACCACTCTCCTTGACATCATGGAGGTGATATGATGGCAAGGATCAGGGAAGCGGCGAAGAGGATCTTCGCAGTTGAATACAACAGATCTGCCCATGAGGATCGCGGCCTTGAAGAGAATGCTCCCAACTATGTTATCACTCCACTGGGTTCATCAGTGAATCGGGTATATCTGGTTGGGGTCATGATGGCCAAGACCAACACCGGGTCCGATGAATCTCCACAGTACAGGGTAGAGGTCCGGGACCCTACAGGGACCTTCTATCTCTATGCAGGACAATATCAACCACATGCCCTCACAGCACTCGCCAAATTGGAACCTCCGGTCCTTGTCGGGGTCGTAGGCAAGGTAAGGACCTTCGTTCGGGATGATGGTAATTTCTATGCGTCTGTTAAACCAGAGGTCGTCTATCCTGTCGACATTCCACAGAGGGACAGATGGATCATTACCACTTCCAAGTTCACCATGGAGAAGCTCAAGGCGATCAAGGATGCGATGGCGGAGGAGGAACCCGATCTGGATGGGTTGTTGAAAAAAGGTCATCCAAAGAGAGCTTCAGAAACAGCCATGAACGGTGTGGGCCTGTACGGTAATTTCGATCTTGATCCCTTCAAGGAGGGTGTCAAGGAAGCCCTTCAGCTTGTTATAGCGGGTGGCGGAAAGAGCGTTGGTCTTGAAACGGTCGATATAGAGGAGAAAGCAGGAGCCCCATCAGAGGACAAACCCAAACCAACAGATGATATCAAGGCCCTGGTCCTGGAGATCATAAACAAGGTCTCCGGGGAAAAAGGTGCCCTGTATCGGGATATCATCGCAGAATGCGAGAAAAGGTCCGTTGATAAGATCCAGCTGGAGGAGACCATACAGGAACTCCTTGATGAAGGTCAGATCTACGAACCCACCATAGGGATCATCAAACCCATTTGAGGGATAATCCTGACAAAACAATGGATACGTGCGAGAAAGCGGGATCCGTATTACCGGAAGGCCAAGAATGAAGGCTACAGGTCCCGGGCAGCTTACAAATTGAAAGAGATCAACAACCGTGTCAGATTGATGAGGAGCGGAAGCAGGGTCCTGGATCTGGGGGCAACTCCCGGTGGTTGGAGTCAGATCTCCAGGGACATCGTGGGGGAAAAGGGCACAGTAGTTGCGGTGGACCTTGTACCACTTGACAGCATCGAAGGAGTTCAATTCATCCAGGGTGATATCGAAGATAAGCTGACCCTTGAAAAGATCATTGAGATATGCCCTATCTATGATGCTGTGATATCGGATGTGTCCCCAAGGCTATCCGGGAACAGAACACTTGACAGGGGAAAGGCCCTGGCACTGAACTGGGTGATCATGGAAATGTCCATGAAGGTTCTCAGAAAGAACGGTGGTGTTTTGATCAAGATGTT
>JAUVBH010000096.1 GCA_030591285.1 Thermoplasmatota archaeon | reverse complement strand
GAACTACTGAATAATGCCCTGGACAATGGATATATGAAAAGTGCCTCTTTCAAGAGGAGGTTCTCCCAGGATATCACTGATCTATTTGTGTTCAACAGGAAAAGATATCGGACATGGAAAAATACCGCCAAACGGAAGAAGAAGGGACTTCCATATCCAAAATACAAGTAGTTAATGTTTTGATGGAGTTAGACATTTACCCCTTATGGCAGATTATGATCTCCCTCCTCCACCCAAGGTCAGGACCTGGGCCGGAAAGGAGCTGAAGCTTTCAACCAGATACTCTTCCGCAGGCCTCTCAACAACACTTTTCATGGATTCCGATGAAGGAAGGATCGTGGTCGATTGCGGTGATGGATGTATCAGGGATTCCATCGAGATCGAGAGGTTCATGAGGGAATCCGGTGCAGACCTGCCCAGAAGGGACCTGAAAGAGGCTGGAGAAGCGATACTTGGTGTTGTTATATCACATCCTCACTATGACCATTATTCCGGTTTGTTGACATTGCTGAACTTTCTTCAATTGTTGGGAAGAACATCCCCTTTACCTATCATTTACCCCGAGGGGGCAGCTCCAATAGAATCCCTGGTGGACCATTTCACCGATCACCTCTGGGAAGATCCACTATATGACATTGATCTGATTCCAATGGAACATGGCGATAAGGTCAACATCGGTGGTACCAGGATCGATTGCATCTTCTCCGAGCACAAACACAGCAGACCAGGGGCCGTAGGAGGACCTGTCTGCGCCCTTTCCTACAGATTTACCAGAAAAGGAGAGACGATCGTTTACTCAGGAGATACTGGCAATATGGATCCGTTAAAGGAATTTATCGCAGGCGCAGACCTGGCAATCATTGAAGCCACGTTCCCTGGGCCAGGATTCGGTGCTGATGGTGTTCATTTAACAATAGCCCAGGCGGACGAACTGGGGTCCCTGGCAAAGGATCATCTACTGATCCATTTCACCGCTGGTTCATACAAACTTGCTATGGAAAAGGGTTTGGTCAAGGAATAGCTCATTCATTGGACCAGGGTAAGCTGATCTTGAAAATGGATCCCGATGGGGTGTTGTTCTCAACCCATATACTGCCACCATGAAGGTCAACAATTCCCTTGGATATCGCCAATCCCAATCCCAGACCGTCGTTCCCATCCTTGTATGCACCCTTCTCGAACCTCTCGAAAATGGAGGTCCTGTGGTCCTCCGGTACCCCTTCGCCTTGGTCCTTGAAAACAATGTTCAAACCATTGAGGTCCGTGGATAGACCGATATCTATCCTGCTGCCCTTGGGAGAATATTTCATGGCGTTATCAAGCAAATTAATGAATACCTGCTCAAGGAAAATATGACCGTTTAGGATGAACTCCCCATTCCCCTGCCGGAACCTGACATCATATTCCGATATCCTTGGCTGCAGGTTCTCGATGGAGGAGGTGATCGTCCTGGAAATGTCAATGGTCTGGAACTCCTTGTCAAGTTTACCCTCCTGGACCCGGGTAAGCATACCGGCCAGTTCGATGGTTTTTGACATCCTGTCGATCATTTGCTTTATTCTGCCTGTATAGTGATCTTTCTTATCCTCACCGGTCAGGTCAAGGAGTTCTGTGTATCCCCGGACCGCAGAAAGCGGATTCTTCAGATCATGGGATAACAGTGAAAGAAGCAATCTGTAACCTTTGTTCGAGCTACCCATACTGGTTACTGCGCTATCGATGGAATCTGTTTCAATACCGGTCATTTTTACACCGGTTATTTCTCCATCAACAATATAGGGTGAGAATGTGCACATATATGGGATCTGATCTCCAGAAGGTGAGATCAGTTCGATATCGATCTGATGGGTTTGCCCCTCACTGAATGCTCGTTTCCATACGAACATCGCTCTTTCCCATTCTTTTCCCGGTGGAGCAAAGAATGGACCCTCCATCATCTCAGGATTCACATCGTTCCGATCGATGAACTTCTCGGCCTGCTTGTTGCATTCTATCTCCCAAAATGAACCTGTGCTTTTCCACAGGACCAGAAGATCCTCGGTGCTATCAAGCAGTTCCCTGGTCCTCCTAAGCTCGCTATTTGTATTGTCCATCTCTATGATATTTCCCAGGACACTGCCCAATGCATTCCAGATCGACATGGAAGCTGGGTCCCTTGTAAAACGTGACAGACCATCCTCTTTTGTGGAAAATAGAGAGAGTATACCGATATTTCTATCCTCTTTTCTCAAGGGTACCACAAGCCCTGATCTTAGTTTGATCAGCATGGGATCTCCATTTGGTGTGCGGGCCCTGCATGTGCCATCCATCTCCCCGCTCCAGATCACATCTTCGTCGCACTCCACTGGACCATGAAGCTCAATACTTCCACTTCCCGCCAGTACCCCGTCGTTAGCGATGATGTCCAGGCTTTCGGGAAAATCATCTTCCATATCCAGAAGCCATTCATCATTTTGTGGATCCAGTGGGTTCCACCGAAGTGTACCGAAATCAAAAGGTATGATCCTGGAAAGATCTGTAGATAGTGTGTCGATAAGGGAGTGAATGCTCTTTGCATCCATCAGGGATACCACAAGGCCCAGGCTTTTCCTGTCACAACAGTCCCTATTCTGAACATGGTCATTTGACGACCTAGGAACTACCATGGTCCTTCTATTGGACTGTCCATCGGACCCACTGGTCGGTGAGGTGCCTTCCCCTTTTTTCTTCTCGGGAAAGCTCAAGCTGTCCGAGAAGATCTTGCGTATCCAATCACCCATTTGGAACTACCCCAGAATTCGTTCCTCCGTCGGGGATATCGGCATATGAGAGGGGTGATATTTCAACCTTGGGGGGCATTTCCAGTGCAGCTTTTGAAGCATATATAAAGCAGATTCTATCATCGTTGAATCGGAGGAAGATCGGGTGTTTCCATGGCCTGTTCTTGACCCTTGAACGGATAAGTATTTTCCATGTAAAAATCGAAAACGATATAACAGCTGGCTACTTTAGGTGGCCGATGCAGGGTCATGAAAGCTCAGGGCCCCGTACCGGGACCCTTTTGATCACGGTGCTGATGTTCTGCTCCGTATTCCTGGTTGTAATGGGTGGACCGAGTGAGGTTGAGGCAGAAGTGAATTTCTCATCACCTCTCCCAGAAGGTATTCCTGTTCCGGATTCCATCATGGAAGAATCCAATTTTACGACCTATTACGACTACAACTCCATGACCGAGTACCTGAAGTTCCTTCAGCAGTCCAGACCTGATATTGTCAAGATCTGGTCCATGGGTCAAACCCACGAGGGTCGAGATATCTGGGTCCTGAAGCTGTCAGACAGTCCCATGCTGGTTGATGATGGTGGGATCCAGGATGAACCAAATGTCCTCCTCGTCGGAGCCCATCATGGAAATGAGTGGATCTCCTATGAGGTTGTCCTTTACGTCCTTTCATTCCTTGTCAACAATTATCAGATGGAGAGCGAAAATGGGAGTATTGCCACTTACATTGTAGACAACAGAGAGGTTTTCTTCGTTCCGATCCTTAATCCCGATGGTGTTCAATATGCTCATGAGGTGGAGAGGGGATGGAGAAAGAACAGGGAACCGAACTACGTCAATGAGTTCGGACCTGCGAATATAATCTCCCCTGATCTTGTTCCTGTATCATATGGGGTCGATATCAATCGGAACTATGGTTGGGAATGGCACAAGGGCGGGGGGTCCAATGTCCTTGTTACAAGTGGCCCGTCATATAGGGGACCTCCTGACAATATCGATGATGATGGAGATGCTGTGATCCCCATCGATGTCCGCCCCGGTTGGATACCAATAGGTCCGGATGAAGGTGTTGACGAGGACCCCTGGGACGGTATCGACAATGATGGTGATGGCGAGGTAGATGAAGATCCTGCAGGAGGTTTCTCCTCTTTAGAAACCATCGCCATGAGACAACTTGGGGCAACCCACCTATTCCCGGTGGCTATCACCTATCACTCTTACTCTGAATTGGTACTCTGGCCATGGGGGAATAACCCAGAACCAACCAAGGATGGCCCGGTCCTGGCCCAGTTGGGAACCAGAATGGCAGAAATGAACGGATACAGACCTATGCAGGGATATGAGCTGTATCCTGTAACCGGTGAGTTCAATGATTGGTTCTATTCCCAGTACGGCACTTTTGGATATACATTCGAGGTTGGAAGAAGACATACAATTCCTGCTGAGGAGATCAAAACCCATTGTGACCTTAATTTGAATGCAACTTTGTATTTGATCCATGCCGGTGACAATCCATATGAGAGTTTCATCAGATTCGACGAGAACTCCACTTCCCATGAGATAACCAGGGATGGTGTCAAAGTTGTCCTTTCCTACGAGGATGAGGGGTATCCGTATCCAATTTCTATTGATCGGACCCGGGTCCATTACCGGTGGGGTCAGGGACAATGGAGATCAGGTCCTGTGATCGAGGAAGAGGATGGGAACCTTAGTGCTGTCATACCCAAGGTAAGCCGGGACCAGCATTTGGAGTATTATTTCGAGATGGTTGATACTGATGGAAGGTCCGTTACCGAACCGACATTTGCTCCTAACCAATTCCACACTGTTGAGATGTCCTCCGTTGGTGGTTCATATCTTGAATTCGGACCAGCAACTCTTTTTGTCATGTTTTTTACCCTGGGAACGATCTGGGGTGGTTTCACCCTCGGCATATCAAAAGCATTGAGGTCCGGAAAGGGGAGGAACTGAGATGGCATCCAAAGGAGGAGGAATGTTCTCCAGCAGATGGGGTCTCCTCATGGCAGCTTTGGGAGCCGCGATCGGAACCGGGAACATCTGGAGATTTCCCAAGGAGGTCGCAAACAACGGCGGCGGCTCTTTTATGATCCCCTATGTGATCTTCCTTTTCACATGGTCCATTCCCATTCTATTGATAGAGTTCAATCTTGGAAAGAAATCCCGAAGAGGGACTATGGGCACATTTGCTATGTTCCTGGGGAAGAAGAAAGCCTGGATGGGAGCTTGGCTGGCATGGATCTCAACAGCCATCGGTTTCTATTACGCTGTGGTCATGGGGTGGACCCTGAGATATGCATTTGGGACAGTATCTGGAACCATATCCTACACTGACCCACATGGAACCTGGGAAAGTTTCCTTAATTCTCCACTCCTGGTGGTCCTCTTCCAGATCATTGCGATCGCGGTAACTGCCATCATTGTTTATCGCGGCATTGAAAAAGGTGTTGAAAGAGTTAACAAGATATTGATCCCGGCGCTTTTCGTTCTTCTATTGATCGCAATGATCAGAGCTTTGTTCCTCCCAGGAGCAATGGACGGGATCGCCTATCTCTTCACCCCGCATAAAGAAACTCTCTTGAATGGTAAGACCTGGATATCGGCCCTTGCTCAATCTGCATGGTCTTGCAGTGCAGGAATGGGTATGGCTATCACTTATGGGGCTTATACAAGAAGGAAGGATGATACCAATCTAAACACTTTCCTAACTGGGCTTGGGGATACCACAATTGCCCTCGTCGCAGGTGTAATGATATTCGCAACGGTCTTTGGACTAGCCCCATCCATTGGAGCTGCTGAAGCCGCTGTGGAAGAGGGCGGTTCCGGTCTGACATTCATCCATCTACCTGGCCTCTTTGGAAATATGGCCGGCGGTCCGATCATGGCGATCTTGTTCTTCCTTGCAATGGCATTCGCAGCTCTTACATCAATGATAGCAACCTACGAGAATGCAGTGAAGAACTTCGTGGATTCAGGGTGGGATCGAAAGAAAGCGATCCGGGTACTGACCATTGGAATGATTGTTCTTGGTCTACCCTCAGCATTGATAATCCTGCCCATAAACGGAACCCCGCTTCCGGTATTCCTTGACAATCAGGATTTCGTATGGGGTCTGGGTCTCATTGTTTCCGGGGTCTTTCTCTACTTCCTGGTAGTGAAATACGGAATAACCAGATTCAGGAAGAATATCATCAACAGCAGATATGACGATATCAAGATAGGAAAATGGTTCGATATATTGTTCAAATACATCATCCCAATAGAGCTTGTAGGAATGTCCGGATGGTTCCTTTTCCAGACATTGACCAGCCCATCCGAGGAGTGGTGGATGGGTGGAGCTTTGGGTCTTGGTGTATTGTTGCTCCAATGGGGCTTGGCCTTTGCTGGTCTCATATGGCTTGGTAAGAAGATCGGACATAAGGTGGGTGATCCTGACATTGATGTTGACAGATCCATCGATGAGGACATCGATATTTTCGAGGATTCCCCACTGGAAGAGGTTCAGGTATTGGAGACACCTCCATCCTGATGAAAAGAGGTGAAACGTATGGCAGATGAAGAGAAGATAATAGAGATTTTGAAGGAGAAGGGGGAGATGTCCACCTCTGAGCTGGAGCAGGAGTTCAATAAAAGAGGTGAGGACTGTCCCGATGGCGCTGTCAGGACCCTCATGAGACTCAAGACCAAGGG
>JAUVBH010000131.1 GCA_030591285.1 Thermoplasmatota archaeon | reverse complement strand
TGTTATCGACATTTCGGTGAATTCATTTGTCCCGATCTCAAGTTTGGTCTTTCCGCTTTCCCCGATAAGCCTCTTGAGCATGTTGACGGTCTGATACATATTGTAGTCGACCAGAAGTCTTCTGAGGGCAGGTGATTCCGGTCCTTCAACGGTGAAAACCTCATTGAGGACCTCATTGAGCATCTCGGATGATTCTGTCTCTGTAATAACCCTGAAATCCGGATCCACTCCTGCCTGGACCGGCAGCGTGCGAACGATCCTTGTGCAGAAGGAATGGATGGTCGATATCTCGCTCTTATCCAGATCCTCAAGGATCTCGAACCACCTCCCTCCCTCTTTTGAAGCAAGGTCCCTGACACTTTTTCTGACCCTCTCTTTCATCTCCGAGGCTGCTTTGTCGGTGAAGGTCAATGCCAGTATGTTCCTGGGGGCAATATTTTTGTCATTCTTGAGAATTGAAAGATACCTTTCAACAAGGATCCTTGTTTTGCCGGACCCTGCCCCCGCTGTCACAGCAATATGCCTGGATATGTCAAGTGATTTCTTCTGTTTCTCTGCTAAATCCATCAGATATCCCCCCTTCGGCAAAGGTGGGGGAATTTGCAGTACCTATCCTTGCATTTGGCCTGGGGAGATAGATCCCCGGATCTGATGACATCCCTCATCTCCAGACATCTTTGGATCGTATCGTGAATGTTCTCTCCTATGGCCGTTATATGGGATTGGAGACCTTCTTTATCCTTGACCTCCCCGTTCCAGATCTCATCCCCATCCACAGGTGATCTTGTAATGGAACCCCGCCTCCTGACGTAATAGTATCCTCCTCCTGCGGGATAATGTTCCGGGAATAATTTTCTGATGGCAGCCAGGTAAAGGGGAACTTGCACTGATTCCTTGTCAACATCACTGCTCCCCGTTTTGTAATCCCATATGAAGTCGAGGTCGCCATCCCTTGATCTCAATATATCCAATCTATCGATGGATCCTTTAAGCTTGAAACTGTCTGCAGCTTCCTCATCTCCCGGGAGTGAGATCCTTACAGATGGAGCAATTCCATCCTTCAAACCGAATTTGATCTCGGTCCCTTCAACAACGAAAGGACCCCCGTATTCAGCCTCGATCTCCAAGAAGCATTCCAGGAGACCTTTCTCCTCACCATTACCTATCATTTGATCCTTCAATGCGTCCCAGTAGGGACCTTTGTTCGGATGCTGAGCGATCACATCGACTGCAACCGACCTTATCAGTTTGATAGCTGAAGGGAGGTTTTCCCCGGTCACCCTCTCGGCGTGTTTCCTCCTGAACTCATTGTAGAAATTCTCGACAACCTCATGAAAGATCAGTCCCTTTTTCTCCGGAGGTATTCCCGGTTCAAGGTCCTCTAGCTCCCTGATCCCCAATATGTATCGAACAAAGAAAAGGTAAGGACATTTTCGGAAAGTCTCGAACTGGGTAACGGACCAAGTATGATCATGATCATATCGGTCCCGGATCATAGATATCAGGTCTTCATCTACTATCCTGCCCGTGTATTCATTGCTATCAGGATCCTTTCTGTGACGATAGGATCTCAATCCCCTCTCCAATCTCTCTGCATCCTCCCCGGCGTGGAACAGAAGGTCAGGAATGGAATATGTCACAGAGTTTCTGTCTTTGTGATATAGTCCTGAAGATGGATCAAGGAGATCTCCAATGGCACGATAGAGCTCCGATCTTGACCTCGGGTCATCTGACATTACTATCGGAGAAAGTTCGATATTCTCAATAAAGGAAGAGATGGAAACTGGTCGATCACCGGTGTTCAGGCGATAACATACCACGAGATCGGATGTTGATCCCATTGCGATCGCAAGGTTTTCCAACTGTTTCCTTCTGGGATCCATCTGATCCATTCCGACATCTTTCTTCTCTCCTTCTGTTAGGATCCGGAAACCATTCTCAATGAAGGGAAGCGATCCTTCCACGACACTTGCAAAATATGTATTTGTCATCTCAAGTCCAACGGCTTCAGCCAATCCCATTATCTGGATCCCTGAGACCCTGGGAGAAGACCTGATGGTCTCCTTGGAGATCTCGATCTCAATATTTTTCAAAAGCTCGGCAAAGCCTAATCCAGAAGCTCCAATTATCCTGGTCCTCCTCTCTATTGACCTGAGTGCAATGTAGAATCGATGAAGAGAGGTTACATTGAACTGGAACGGTCCCTCTCCGGGTTTCGATCGGGATATATCCTCTCCTTCAGAGACAATGTCAGAAAGGTTCTTGTTAACATCCAGATAGCTAAGGATCTCCATCATTTGACCTATTAGTTGTCCTGCTGTCCCCTTCGATCCATTCAGGATCTCCAATCTTATTAACAGTTCGGGAAGTGGACCCAACATCCTTTGGGCGGTCCTTTTGATCTCTTCATCAATTCCTGGATCCTTTGATAATTGATCGAGTGTGGAAAACCAATCCTTTGCCCTTCTCCGAACAGGACCCATCAAGGCTGCCCTTGTCACCATCTCGATATCCGGTCCTGAAATGTGCTCTCCATCATCATCTCTTAGTTTCAAAAAGGGAGAGGACAGGGTCTCAATGATCCTTTTCCTCTTCAATCCCTCTCCTGCAGATCTGAAAAGAGAGAGCAGAGAATTTATTATTGGTGCCCTTTCAAGAGGTAGGTCCTCCCCTTGATCAACAGGTATTTCATATTCCTCAGAAGCAATCTTCACAAGGTCATCGAATGCTTGTCTGACCGGGAAAACGATCCGAAATGAAGATGGGGCAATATCATCCCTGATACATCTCTCCTTCAAATGTCTGAATATCTTCCTGATCTCATCCAGTTCATCCATACCGATCAAACTTGAAACGGGGTTTTTCATATCCAACATTGATATTGCTTTTTCACCTGGTAGGGGAATGGAAGGCTCGAAATGAGGGCGATCCGGGATATCATCGATGTCCAGAAAAGCAGGTAGACGCCTGCTTGCATGCTCCCTTATCCTAAAATGTTGGGTATTTAGACCCAGTTCATGGATCATTTCCCGCTGGAGTTTATTCATATCTCCTGGAAGATAGATAGCAATGACATCGAAGGTCATATCGGTTTCATGAAGCAAGTTCAAGATCTCCTTTGGAAGAAGATCGGGGTCCACCATTTCCCTCTCTCTAAGGATGTCCATGTATCTCTGGTATATCAGACAAAGTTCACGGGATCTACCCGTTCGGGCAATTCGTTGAAGTTTAAGAAAGGAGACATCCTCCGAGATCAACTCACCAATGGTCCTTGAGATGTTCTGGACCATTCCGACCCTTACATCTCCTTTTCCCACCAATGAATTGAATTTCTCTTTCTTCATGATCTGCTGGATCAACATCTCCCTGGTCGTCAGGTCTATCAATGGCTTGGTGCCTTTGAGCAGATCGTAGAGATATCTAGGAAGCTTTCTTGGGGTTATTATCGAGCTTGTAAAACCACCGCCATTTTTGGCGATCCTCAATTTAGCATCCTGCACCATTCTTTCGGTCGGGAGTATGATCATCCTGCCATCCAGATCACTGATAGTTCCTGTTAGGATATCATCGATGAGCTTGTTTCCCCCGTCACAAATATCCACCCACCTGAAATCCACCTTGGTGCTCATTTCTTCCTCTACATTCACCATTGGGAGGTCACCTCGCTCTCATGGATCGATGGTATCTACCATGGACTATACAAATGAGAGGGCAGGGGGTTAGGTAAAAGTAATGGTCTATATCAGATCAGACAGGTCCTGAGGAACCACCAGAATTGGGATATCACAATCACACATAAGCTCGAAAGTGACCCATTCCGCGATCAACCTGTTTGCAGAAGCACCCACCAATATCAGGTCAACTTCTTTGTCCACGGCGAACTTCTTCAAGATCTCCACAAGGTCACCGCTCTCAAAGAAGGATTCCACCTGGACACCTACCTCTGCTCCTTTTTCCTCAAAGAACTTCAAGGCGGCCCATCCTTCACTCTCCTTGCTAGTGGCAACAAGATAGTTCGGGTCCCTCACGTGGACCACGAGTACTTCAGCATCCAATTTCTTGGCCACTTCGAGGATGTATTCTCCCCTTTCCTTTGCAGCTATGTACCCTGATGTCGGGACCAGGACCTTCTTCTTATCGGACATCGTATCCCCTACCTTCTTCTAAGGCATAAACGTTTTGATTGTAAATTAATTTTCATTTCCTGTCTGACTCGAAACGTGAGCCTTCTCTCAATGTTCCAAGATCCGTTATCCTCTCTGCGAAGGCATCATGTTTGTGAATGGATTCCTCAGAGATCGACCTGACATGGATCGCTACATCATCGGTCAGATCGCTGTAACTCTCCAGGAAATCCTCTATGATATCTCTAACTATATCCTCCACGAACTTTGGATTCCTGTGGGCGGCAAGGACCAGTTCCGCCTCTCCCTTTCTCTTCAGTATCTCGTAGGTTGGTGATGAAAGGTTTCTCTCCAGAAGCTCGATCAGGTCGTTCGCTTCAATTTCCAGTTTGTTGTTCCATCCGATCTCAATATATGCGCGGTTCTTCTGGTTATGAGTTGGAACTGGGATCTGGTCAAGGAGGGACAAAGCTTCGGACGAGACTCCCTTTTCCTTCATCTCGGTTTTGAGTAACTCTCTGACATTCTCCATGGCGCAGGGACATGCAGAAAGACCCGACACTTCCACCCCGATGGATCTGAATGGGGACCCACCGCCCCTGGTTATCTTGGCCTCTGCAAATATCCTGTAATTTTCAGTTACATCACGCTCATCAGGAGACCGTTTCTTCAGAAAATAGTCTGCTGCCAGTCTCACATCGGCATAGGTTGCATACTCGTGGGATTTCAGAAGCTCCTTGGCGATCCTTTCCACAAGCATCTCGAGGGAATCTGTTTCCATCTCAACGGCCATGTCTATGGATCGGTTGATGACCTCCACATGTCGTGACATATGGGATCCTTTCTGCTCTGCTGGAAGGTTGACCGAGATATCAAAGACCGGAACCATTGTCACGGTCCCTTGAGGCCTTTTGATGGTAACCGGCCTCTTCACACCGGCGATACCAACACGGCTAAGCACATAACTGGATACCATCTCTTCTCCCTGAATGTCTGGAAGTTCTGTCATGTACTCACTCCATTATCTCCATGATCTTTTCTGCTACTGGTACGGCTGCTGAAAATGCTGAAGTAGGGTTCTCGATAGTGTCGGATGAAAATAATCCATCAAGGACAGGTTCCAACCGTTCTCTGCCTCCACCTGTGAACAGACCATGGGCACAGCAAGCGAATACTTTGGCCGCTCCTTGACCACGAAGTGTCTCTTGAGCCCTTTTTATTGTGCCACCTGTGGCAATTATATCATCTACAATGCAAACGTTCTTTCCCTGAACATTTAGGGCCTTGGGGGTCATCATAACGGTATTTCCATCGATCCTGGTCTTCTCCAGGTTGTCAAATCCACACCCTATGACCTCTGCTGCCTGTTTTGTATATCCTATTGCGCCTTTATCC
>JAUVBH010000255.1 GCA_030591285.1 Thermoplasmatota archaeon | reverse complement strand
GGCCCGGAACAAGTTGAAATCTCTCATGATCTTGTTGTAATCCACCTTAGCTAGATTGTATTCCAGGAACAGTGAGATCATTGGTCTCTCATCTATCTTCAAGCGGGCAGAAAGCTTCTTGATCATCTGTCTGGATGAAAGATAACGAGCTTTATTCAGGGAGTTGAGAACCATGGCCAGGTCTTTAAGGGGAACGAACTTTGACAGTTCCCGATCCATGGATCCAAAGAGCTCCCAATCGAACTGCTGGATCATGAACTCACCTTCACTCACGAATTCAATTCTGTCCAATCTTGTATCGATCCCGATGGGAACAGTAGGTGCACCCACAAGATCTCTCAGGGCGGAGAACTTATGTCTCATCTTGCTTTCACGTCTCAGAAAACTCTCTCTGATCAGTCCAAGATCAAAGAGGTCAACTCCTTCGATCTGGGTTCTGGAGGATTTCAAGACCTTCATTCTTCTTCCACTTTCAGGATTGATCCTATTGCGGTCCCCAAGCAGTTTGATGAACTCTTTCTTTAGCTCAGTTGTGTAAAAGGAAGTGAGACCCAGAATGGATCCCACATCTCCGATCTTGAACTTCCCCGGGCTGAAAAGATCGGTAATACTGGAACTGATCCCTTTCTTTCCAGAGGATCTCACCTTGCTATCCAGCATGATCTTGCCGTGAAGTTCACCTATCATCTCACCGATCCTGTATGCATCTGCAAGCGAAGGAAAATCAGAGGTTCGGGATAACTTCACCAGATATCTTCTGGCTTTCTCATCACCCAGGGGATGGAACTCTTCCATTATCTTTCTCAGATCCGATAGGAATGGTCTAAACCCTGAGCCGGTCCCCTTTTTTGACAAAGTAAAATTCAACCAGGTCAAAGGATCCGAAGCATCATCCCAGTAAGACATACCCAGTAGGATCGGAGCATTCTTGAAACCCGTACTGTTCAATCTGGATAGGATAAGGTCCCCATAGGGTCCCCTGAGTGCTGATCTATTGATCTGAAATGAGTATCTTTTATCGTCGATATCCAATCGTAACCTGACATCACCATTCTCCTTGATCACCCTTGGATGTTCATCACGATCATTGATCTGGTCAATTATGGAGTTTGTCCAGGGTCCAAACCTCTGGTACCTGAACTTATCATCATTATATGTTCCAAAAATATAATTTTCCTGAAATGCCGAGGCCTGGTCAACCATCACACCAAGAAGTTCGCTCCCTTCCAACTCATCAATGGAAGAGTTTTTCCCATCTGGGGACCATAGATGTATCCTTTCATTTCCATCATCGATCAGGAAGTGCACATTGCCACTTTCCTCATCGGCCATCATATCCAGAACTTCTACTTCATCTATGGATAGATCTGGTAAGGACTGAGATAACAGTCTTTCAAGGAGTCTTCGATCCTTCTTTTCCAGATCGATGTAATTATCTTCCAGTGTGGACCCCCGGTTAATAATTGCCCTGCTTTAGGGAAATACCCTATTGTTCCTATTACCTATTAATCGATTTCCAGACTGATATTTTTATAATTAAATATCTTATGCATTAAACATGGATGATGTCCTCAGGGACCTGATAGATGGGAAATTATCTCTGGAAGAAGCGAAGAAGGAGTTGGAGCTCCGACTTTATGGCAATGATGATCATACTATCGACGCAGGTAGAGAGCACAGGACGGGTATTCCTGAAGTCGTGATAGCGGAAGGGAAGAAGAAAGAACATCTCCATAGGATCTCTCTTGATTTCATCAATCGGAAGAACAAGGTGCTGGTTTCGAGATTGACCCCGGAGGATGCCTGTAACCTTATTTCGTTCCTTGGTGAAAATGTAAAAGAGATGGATCATGAGTTATCAAAGGAAGCAGGATTCCTGGTAGCCTGGTCAGGGGATCGAAAGAAGATCGAAGGGAAGGGGAGGATCGGGATCCTCACAGCTGGAACCTCAGATATTCCCATCGCAAAGGAAGCGGAGATGGTTGCCAAGGAGCTGGGTTGTGACGTGAAGGTCTACAATGACATTGGAGTAGCCGGTGTTCATCGTGTTATGGGCCCCTTGAAGGAACTAAAGGATTGGGATGCAGATGTGATCATTGCTGCTGCCGGGAGAGAAGGTGCACTTCCAACCCTTGTCTCCGGAATGATAGACATCCCCGTGATCGGACTACCCATCTCCACCGGTTATGGTTTACATGGGAAAGGTGAAACGGCCCTATTTGCCATGCTACAAAGCTGCTCTCCTCTTGTTGTGGTGAATATTGATGCTGGATTCGTAGCTGGAGCAGTGGCTGCTAGGATCGCTGTCCATAGAAGAGATGGGTAATCTTCCGTGCACTTTTAATACAAGTTGCTGTTTACCATCAAATCCTCCTTGCCAGGGTGTTCCTATGTCCCCGGAAGAACCTCCTCAAACACTTGTAAGGGAACTGTCCGATTCTGAAAAGAAATTGAAGGGTCTATTTGATAAAAGGGACCACTTCAATGAGGAATCGAAGGTCTACCGAGAAATGAGGGATGACCTGCATCAGAAACGGAAAGATATTCTCGATCGGATCCAGGATATCAGGGCTAAAAAGTCCAAGCTCCTCGAAGAGATGAAGGCCGCAAAAGCCCGAAGGGATATGTTCAATGAAAAGGCCCGGGCCCTAATCGGTATAAAGCGTAAGAAGGATACCGATTCAAAGAAGGAAGACCCATACGAAGACCTTCATACCATCGAGATCGATCTTAGAAAACTTGAGGACCTATATCAGACCCGTTCACATACCCTTGAGAAGGAAAGAGAAATAGTCAAATCCATCGAACAGAAAAGGAAGAAGATCAAGGAGCTCCAGGCAAAGGAACCGATCTTCCAAGCTGCCATAGTGGAAGCCCATACCAAGGAAGAGGAGATCAAGGAGTATCGAAGACTTTCCGATGAGGAACACAAGACGGTCCATGAGATCTATCTGAAGCTCAAGGAGATCAATGAGAAAATGGACGAGTTCTCACCTTCGATCGACCATCTCAGAAAAGAAGCTGACAAGAGACATGAGGAATTCCTCAAGGTCAGAAAACAGGCCGATGCCTATCACCAGAAGGCGGTTGAACTAAGGGAAAGGGTCCTTCAACTGAGATCGGAAAGGAACAAGCTCCGAAGCGATGCCAGGGCCATTGTTAATGATCAAAACAAAAAAGTTTCAGATGTTCTCGATGACGAGGGTAAATTGGATGATGCGGCCGAAAAGGCAGTGGAAATGTTGCTAAAAAAGGGGAAGATCAGCCTTTGAACGGGTGAAAGTAACCAGAGATTCCCATAACTATTAATACCACGAGATACCAAAAATATACAGAACGGAATTGATGTGGTTTCAAGGGATGCACTGAGAAACAAACGCAGTGAAAAGGGTGTGAAAAATACATG
>JAUVBH010000013.1 GCA_030591285.1 Thermoplasmatota archaeon | reverse complement strand
ATTCTTTATTTTGCACCCGCTGACAACTGCTAAAGAACGGACACCAGATGCAAGATCATTTTCGACATCCTTCAAGCCGCCCTCGACAGAATTATTGAACAGGATGTGTAGAAAACCGAGGGATGCGGCAGCCCAGACAGCAAGTGGATATGGTCCGAAACCATCCACAGCAGCTGCTGCAGCCAGTATCAACAACCCATACCAAGCAGCGACAAAAATGTCAGACAAGGGGAATTTCTTGCCAAACAGGTCATAGATCCCTCCAGAGATGGTGGCCCCCAACAGGAAGAGAATTGGAAAGATCGGACAGCATCCTTCCAACAAAGTGCTGAAAAAGAAAAGTAGAAATGAAGCCGCCAGTGCTGAAAAAGAGAAGATACCAGCTTGTTTCTTGGTCATCCTACCGCTGACCAGCGGTTTGTGAGAAAGGTCCGGATTTCCCCGATCCACCTCAAGGTCCGCTATCTCGTTCAGAGAGAACCCCCAGGCGTGATGAGATAAAGATCCCAGTATCACACCCAAGATCAGAAGCGGGCCTCCTCCCGCGATGTAAGCAACTATACCCGGAACAGCTGCTGTAACAAGGCCAGTATGCAGCCTGTAGAGCCTTAGAATATCCAGGAGGTTGAACCTCATTGAATGTGCGAAAGTCCCAACAACTAAATTAAATTGAGGTCTCGATGGAACTGGATCACTGTTTGGCTGTAAGCCTTCTGATCATGAACCGGGCTTTGGAGTTATCAGGATCCCTGCGAAGTATCTCCTGGAAGTATTTCAAAGAGAGCTCCAGATCACCATAGCGGTACACTTCCTTGGCCTTGTAAAGCAGATCATCAAGGGATAGGTCCGGGAATATCTCCTCGGCAGGGGTTTCATCCTGCTCCGGTGCTTCCTGGGGGGCCTCTTCTTGAGGTGGTTCCTCTGGAACTGGTTCAGGAGCTGGTTCCTCTTCAGGGGCAGCTTCCGGCTGTGGAATTGTTTCCTCTAGAGGTTCCTCGGGAGCTTCAGGTTCTGCAACAGGTTCAGGAGCTTCTTCAGGAGGCATTGCAGCTTTCAAGGCATCCTCTATCTTCTTATCTATTGCATCCAGCTCATTTTTGATCTCGGATGCCATATGAGGATACTGGAACTTGATCTTCATCTCCTCGGTCTGCTGAGCGAATTCTTCGGATAGGTCCATTTTCCTGAACCGCTCCTTGAGTTCTCTCATCTCCTTGATACCCTCTTCGAATACAGCCATCTCCTCGGCTACCTTGCCCTTATCCTCGTTGATAAGAGCTTTCAGTCTGTCCACGAAGTAACCTTCAGATTCGTAGGCTTCGATCTTTTCCAGCATTGGGTCGGCTTCCTGCTCGATCTCCATATCGAAAGCATCACCAATATCATTCAGATCGGAAAGCATACCATCCAATGAATCCAGGTCGATCTCCTCATCAATATCATTTTCCATCTGGGAGATCTTCTCAGATTGGGCTTTGAGATTCTCCGGAAGTTTCACCCTGGGTGCTTCCTTCCTGTCCACCTTTACATTGTGCTCTGTAAGTGCCCTCTCTCTAAGTTCTTCCACCTGTACCAGAAGAGAGTCAGCTTTGGTTGGATCCTTAAGCTTCTTCTTAATGGGCTCCAACTCATCCTTGTATCCGTAACCCTCCAGTGAACGAACCACTGTCTGGGCCGAATTGAGCTTCTTGATAGCGTCACGGTAGGACTCTATGCCTTTATGTATGACATCAGGGTCCTTTCCCTTGAGGTCCCTGAGCAATGCAACATCGAATTCCTGTGCCTGATAACGATCGATATTGGTCTTCAATTCCCTTTTGACGTTATCTTTATCCTTCGGAGGTTCCTTCTTGGACATCCCGATATTTTTTCCAAGTAGGTCCTTCATCCCTTTTCCAAGCGCGGGTTTACCCATGTACGATCACTTCTCTGGCTAGATCCATGTAAGCCTTTGCTCCGGTGGATTCAGGAGCGTAGATGATCGATGGTTTACCGAAGGAAGGGGCCTCACCAAGTTTGACGTTCCTTGGAATTATTGTGTTGTACACCTTGTCACCGAAATAGTTCATGACCTCGGCAACAACCTGCTTTGAGAGGTTGGTCCTTCTATCATACATCGTCATCAGGATGCCCTCAATGGTCAGTTCGGGATTCAAGTTCTTCTGAACCAGGAAGATCGTGTCCAACAATTCGGACATACCCTCCAGGGCATAGTACTCACACTGAAGCGGTATCAGGACCGATTCAGCGGCGGTCAGATTATTGAGTGTTATCAGACCCAGCGATGGTGGTGAATCTATCAAAAGGTAATCGTATTCATCACTTACCTCAGCTGCGGCGTTCTTCAGGATCCTCTCCCGATCCGGGACATTTACTAGCTCCACGGATGCTCCCGCCAGATTGATGTTCGATCCGATCATATCGAGGTTCTCTAATTCAGTATGAAGAATGGCATCTCTGATACCACACTGACCTGTGAGCACCTCGTATATAGTGAACTCAAGTTCGTTCTTATCGAATCCTAGCCCAGAGCCTGTATTGCCCTGTGTGTCTGTATCAACCAGCAGGACCCTCTTTCCAAGAAAGGAGAGAGAAGCTGATAGGTTGATCGCAGTGGTGGTCTTTCCTACTCCACCCTTCTGGTTGACAATAGTGATTATCCTCGCCATTCCATTCCCCCAGATATACCATTGAGGCTACTATATTTGTGAAGAAATTGTACATATATGTATGTTTTGTTCATATTCTGTATGAACCAGAATCAACATTTTTCAAGTGGATCGGTGGTTCCGGTTTCCCGGAACTTCCCAAAATTGGCCTTATCGAGCTCCTGACCGGTTGGTGTTGGGTATTTTCTATCCAGACACGCCATGCAGATATCTTCTCTTTTCAAACCAAGAGCATTGATAATGCCATCATGGGTCATGTAGATGAGGCTGTCTGCATTTATCCTACCGGCGATCTCGGTCTGGGCCTCTTCGCTCAACTTACCATTGTGGATCATATCCTGATATTTGGAGGCGATAAGCTCTTCGAAGGACCTCATATCGATCCCGTAATAACATGGAGCAATGATAGGTGGAGTGGCTACGCGAACATGCACCTCTTTAGCCCCGCCGATCTCCTTTAGATGGTACTTCACAATGGTAGCCATTGTGGTGGACCTCACTATGGAATCATCGATAACGATGACCTTCTTTCCCTTGAGAACAGAGGGTATCGGCATGAACTTCCTTTTCACCTTTGCGGCCCGGTCCCCTTCATCAATGAAGGTTCTTCCCTTGCCTACTGCAATCAGACCCTCATCATAGATCTGGGGATATCCTATCGCCTTGGCATATGAGTTCGCAATGGGCCTGGCTGTTTGGGGAACAGGAATGACCACCCAATCCTTGTCGTTTACATCCTGGGTTTCGATCTTGGCCAGTTCTTCTCCGCATCTCTTTCTGGTATCATATACGGAAACCCCATCCAGAGTTGATGTGACAGAGGCAAAATAGATGAATTCGAAAAAGCAGAGTGACCTTTTCTTCGGCTTTGCATATTGATGATACTCGATCTTTCCATCCTTCAAGATCGCAAGTTCACCCGGTTTGATGGGTCTTATCCCATCGGTCCCATGTCGGTGAAGGGCACAGGTTTCGGACGCCACGAAGGCACCTTCGTCTGTAACTATTGAAGTTAGAGGGCGTATTCCCCAAGGGTCTCTGGCGACCACAAGGTTTCCTCTTGCATCCACCATTGCAATGTTGTACGCTCCATCAAAGTCCTGGGATATCCTGCGAAATACCTCTTTGAGATCACCCTTGGTGTCGGAGATGTGGTGAGAGAAGAAGTGCATCATAACTTCTGTATCTGTGTCCAACATGAGATGGTATCCAAGAGACCTGATCTTTTTCTCCAGCTCTTTTCTGTTGGCAATATGGCCGTTGAAACCGAAGGCGAACCATTTGTAGTCAAGACCGTGGACCCTTTCGAATGGTTGAACATGACGGGTCGTTAATGAGCCGGATGTGCCATACCTGGTATGACCGATGCCCACACTGCCTCCGTACTCCTTCAGAATATCGGAGAACCTGTTCTCATCCGCACCGCCGAAGACCTCGTTCACCGTCCCTGGTCTCTTGTAGGTACGGAGCATGATATTCCGATCTGGGTTCCATGTTGAAAGACCGGCACCGGCTTGTCCTCTATGCTGAAGGTCCTTCATCATCTGATAAAGATCAAAAGCCGCATTCTTACCCGGAGTGTTGGCAGCGCAAACCCCGCAGAATTCGTGGATCTCGTCCATTGCTAATCCCCGGAAAAGTATGTCTGAAGCTGAACTATGGAGGCATTCTAATTATCATTTACGGTCCCCGGGAAACTCAACACCCTTCTGCCAGGGAAAGAAGTACTTCCTTGGGGTCCTTTGCCTTTACGACACCAGATGCAAGAAGTACACCGAAGGTTCCAAGTTCGATGGCCATCTCGACATCTTTCTTGGTCTTGACACCGGCTCCAGTAAGCACTTTGACACCCGGTGCCAATCCCTTGATCGCTTTAACAGTATCCTCAACGATCCCGGGATCCGCTGATGTGACGGAGATATCTCCACCTATGAGTTCCGGAGGCTCCATTGCAACGAAGTCCGGGCCCATGACCGCAGAGGCCTTGGAGGTCTCTACGTTGTTGGAACAGACAATGGTGGTCAATCCTAGATCCTTGGCTCCTTTTATCAGGAATTCGATATCGGCAAGCTTCCTCCTGCATTCTGAATGGTTTATCAGAAGGCCCTGGGCCCCTGCAGCTTTGATCTCTGATAAGGTTGTAGCTCCGGTCTGTACCGAACCATCCCAGAGATCCACATTCTGCGCGAAGACAGGAATGGACACCTCCTTTGCTATACGAGAAAGCTCCACCATGGGAGGACAAACGATCAGGCTCTTTCCTGTCTCTTTCGCCACCTCTTCACAGATCCTGGCAAGTTCCAGGGTCTTGTCTCCGTCCACTTGGCCATAGGTCTTGAAATTCACCACTATTGCAGGAAGTTCCATTGATCATACCTCCAGATATCTTCGGACCTTGGAAGCCATTGTGAACGATGAAAAAGTTCTGAAGAAAAGTGTGGCCTCGGCATAGGCGACAGCTTCCATGGCCGCATGGGTCTCTTTGCTGAGGTTGAAGGTTCTGGATTTGAAGGGTTTGAAAGCTTTTTTGCAGTTCTTGCCGAATACAACTCCATCGGGTATCCCGGGACTCGATGGACCGAAGGTTTCAATGGTCCACTGTCTCATCTCATCGAAAAGATCGGGTTCATAGATCTTTGCCACATCGTAAAAGATGTTCTGCCAGTGGGTTCCAACGTTTCCTTTGGCGATGTCTCCCTTGGGGAATTGCTTGTTGATAACGTCCCTTGGAGTGCCGGTGATACCATGCTGGGCAATGCCTACCTTCAAACCATTATCCCTAATGGCTTTGGCAACAGCCCTTGTCTGTGGTATGTCTATCGATACCTGAGGCAATTGGTTCCCCTGGTCATCAAACGTATTGCCATGGGCTGATCCGTTGGCGATGGCAAGCAGGTCCGGATGAACATCATTGTCCCGGAGGGCCGAAAGGAAGGTCACTGCTTCCTCCGGGCTCGTGAGAACTCTGCCAGATTCATCGGTCTTCCCTATCTCACCAACCTCGACCTCAAGACCGAAGGTTCGGTCACCAATGTTATCGGAGATGAAATGTGCAAGTTCGGAGGTGCAACGGATATTATCTGCTAGCTCCTCCCTTAGATCCGAGCCCTTGAAGTCGAAAAGATGGGAAGCATCGATCGCAAATGAAGTGTACCCTGCATCTATCTGGGCCTTGATGAGCTGTTTTGTGCCATCAAGCTCCTCTTCATCACCTTTCTTAATGGTGATATGGTCCGCGTGCATGACGAACATGTCATAATCGACATCATGTGCTACCTGGACGATCTCCCTATAGTAATCTTCAGGTGTCATCCCTGTGTATCCACCAGTGAGGTCAGACTCGGATCTCGCTAATTCGTAGATAATGATCGAATCCGTGTCTTTTGCTGCCCTCATGATACCATTGGCAATGCCCTTCGGCATCCGTACATTTGCTGCCATTACAATTGTTCTTTCTCCCTGGAGAGCTTCGAACACGGAATTACCGGCAACCGGTTTTCTATGACTCATGGGATCACTCCTTTTGATTCTCCTCTTCAATGATCTTTATCTCTTTTTTCCCGCCAATATATATGGGAACCCTCTGATCGATCTTTTCAGGCATCATGTCCATGATATTGCCCTTTCCATTTGAGATCGCTCCACCTGCCTGTTCCACAATGAAACCCATGGGAAATGCCTCGAATAGAATTCTCAATTTTCCCTGGTCCGATCCAATTGTTGCGGGATAGGTGAAGACACCGCCTTTATGCAGTATCTGATGAACATCGGCAACGAAAGCACCTGCGAAACGGAGCTTGTAACTATCTCCTTCCAATCTTTCGATGAATCTCATATGTTCGGGAGTATACTCCTTTCTCAGTGCACCTGGTGAGAATATTTTGCTGTCACCTATCTTCAGGTTCTCATGTTGAAGGAGGTAATCATCGTCCTTGTTGAGAACGAATTCATGTATTCCATTCCCAACAGTATAGACAAGAACGGTCAGAGGACCGTAGAGAACATACATTGCCCCTACCATCTCTCTTCCAGGTCTAAGAGGGGTTTTGGATGAATATATACCAATGATCGTGCCAACAGTGAGATTTATACCCATAAGGGAGGAGCCATCCAGTGGATCGAAAACTACTGAGAACTCACCCTCTGGATCTATCTTGATAATATCATCCCTCTCCTCGGATGAGACGGTTGCAACTGTGGAAAGTCTGGAAAGACCATCCACCAGGGCCTCATCAGCCCATTTATCCATCTCTACCTGGGTCTCACCGTACATGTTCTGTGTATTGGAGACACCCTGATTGGTAATGAAACCGGACCTGATCTTCTTTGAAAGGTCAGCAAGGGTTAAAATGAGATCACGAAGGTCTCCAGCTTCCTTTGGTATGTGGTCTTCTAGAAGCGTTTTCATTCCCCCTGTTCCTGTTGGGCGTTAGAAAAGAGGGTCCAATATATATGGGTTTTCCAGTAACACGCAAAGTGTCGATAATAACCTATCTTACATCTATAATTACGGTTTCAACGTCAGATAGACCCGCTTCATCTTCAACACGAAGGACAACGGAAAAGTTACCTGGTGTGGGAAAGGAGTAGAAGAAAACAGGTTCCATGTGGAACATGGTCCCGTTGATGGTCCAGAGGAAGGTGATCTCGTCGCCATCGGGGTCCGATGAATTTCTCCCATCGAAAAGGATCGGCTCTCCTCTCTCAACCGTCTCGGAGGAACTGGTTATCCTTGCATCAGGTTCGGTATTTGCATCCAACGATAGGAATAGGAGGATCACAGTTGTTGTGATGATCATCAAGGATGTGAATATACCCGGAAGGAACCTCTTGAGGATGTTTGACCTGAACCTCATCGAACCATTATCACTCTGGTTCGTTATTTTGATTTTGCCCTGGATTTGATATAGTACCCGGTGATTCGGCCAATATGGATGTTATCCTCACCGATGAGATCAGGAAGATGGGGGTCTCTTTTGAAACTGGTATCCTAACCGATGTCAGGGTGAAGGAAACAAGAAAGGAGCCGTTCAAAGCCCTTGTCAAGGAACTAAAAATGGAGATGAAAGAGAGATTTCCATCCATGGACGATGTGAGAGAGGACCACACCGTCAAATCACTTCGACAATTCTACTGGAGGATCGGCATCGATCCCACCAAGACCAGACCGTCATCTGAAGCTCTGCTCAGGAGACTTCTGAAAAAAGAGCTTCCTCTCATAAACAATCTTGTTGATTCCGGAAACCTGGCCTCTGCCAAGACCATAATCCCCATCGGGATCTATGATATGGACTGTATCGTTGGAGAATTATCCCTCCGGCTATCGGTGGAAAAAGAGGAGTTCATGGGTATTGGGAGAACGGTATCAGCTTTGGCAGAGGGGATACCTGTCCTGGCAGATGAAGAAGGAGTGATCCATCTTTACCCGCACAGGGATTCGCTGAGAACGAAGATCACAGAGGATTGCCAAAGTGCTCTCATCGTTGCATGTGGGGTCTCTGGCATACGGAAAAAGCTTCTTGTGAAGGCGATCGAGAGCATACAATTCTACTGGAGGCAGTTGAAGGTATGAGTAGAACTGTTCACATTTACACGGATGGAGGAGCCAGAGGAAATCCTGGTCCCGGAGCATCTGCCTTCATAGCAGTTGTTGGTGAAGGGAAGGATATGAAGATCATCAGAAAAAGAGCGGAGAAGATCGGGGTTGCCACCAACAATGAAGCAGAATACAAGGCCTTGATAGTTGGATTGATGTGGGCCCGCTCCAGGGAGTTCGATCTGATAAAGATCCATTCGGATTCCCAGTTGATGGTAAAACAGTTGAAGGGATATTACAAGGTGAAGGCCCTCAATATCATCCCACTTTACAAGAAGGTCATCGAGCTTCTAATGGGATCTCAGTGGAGCATTCAGCATCATCCCAGGACCAATAAATGGATCATGGTATGTGATGATCTGGTGAATGAAGCACTGGATGGGAATTAGTTTTTTCCACACAAGAATGAGGTAAGTTTAAAATCTTACAAGTTCATCGATATGAGATGGCCCGGACCCCTTAACTTTTGTTATCAACGCACTCAATCCTCTCATGGGGGCCCGGACCATCGCACCTTTTGATCGGATCGAGAAAAAAAAGATAGTTGGTGCTGGTCACTTTCTACCCAGGTTCTTCAGTTCATCCATGGATTTAACCGATAGGTCCCTGATCCTGCCGCTTTCGTTCTCCCTGACCATCTTATCGACAAGTGTCCTCTTCTGAGGATCCAGAAGAATTGATCGAGCACGGTTCTTCCTTCTCAGCTCTTCCTGGGCGGAATGGATCAGTTTCTTATCCTTTCCTACAAGCTTGTCGGGGTGGTATCTCTTGACGAAACCAAGATACGCTTTCTTGATCTCCACCGGTCCTGCATCTTGGTGTACACCGAGCACTTCATAACTGTTGATGTCCGACCTCGATACATCATCCATCAGGTCCGGATCGAGCATATCGAGGTATCCCTGCATCCTTGCAGTTTCCTCTTCGTCCATTCCGAAGGAGAGGTTGGGATCTTCTTTTAAGATCTTCTCTCCCGATGATCCTCCGATCTTTGGGAGCAGTCGTTCCAGCAGACCGCCCTTGTTCTCATTTGCAAGGTAGGTTTCTACATACTCGGGATTCATCCTCAATGCATCCATATCCCTGGAATCTACCTTTTTTCTTTCCTTTCTGATAACAAACCCAAGTGTTCCAACAATGATCGCGAGTATGAATAACAGGACAATGATCGCTTTCAACATCATTGGGATCGAGTTCTCCGATCCATTGTCCAGAGGTGGATGATATGGTGGGGAGCTATGGTCCTCAACGATATAGGGACCGCATGTCTGTGATGTGGAAAGATTGTAACGTGAACTATCATAAACCGCTATCCTGACGTGGTATTCTCCCGGGGGGATATCGGTGGTGTTCCATACAAGGACCTGCCGATAGTTGCCATGTTCCATATCGAAAACATGCCACCCTCCACCCTCTACACCATATAGCCCCATGTAGGTCAATCTGTCCCCATTCCCATCATAACCTGCCACATCAAATCCCATTAACCCCCAGGTATTGGACCCGTTCGGCGGATGTTCCCTGATGTACATCTCCGGTTCTATCTCATGATAGACCTCGAACTGGAACTCGATCTCATCTTTGATCCAGGAATGAAAAGAGTCCATTATCACGATCTTCAAAGAGTGAAAGCCATCCGGACCGTTGCTAACATCCAATGAGAAAGAACCAAGATCTGGTTCCCCGGCAGAGATAAGGGACATTTCTGACCCAGGAGCTTTATGATATATCCACAGGTCCAGGGAAACGGATACGTTGACGGCAGGTTGGTAAGTTGTCCAGCTAACCGTTACTTCGTCTCGAACCTCTTCCCTTGGGTAGATCACATCCATGAGGATATTATCCTCCGGTTTCAATATCCAGACCTTCACTTCATCGACCTCCGAGGATAATCCTCTGGAATCGATCAGTTCGATACAGATCAGATGCCCCTCAGGACCAGGTTTGGACTCGGATGTATCCCACATATAATATCCATGATCCTGAGCATTCCTGAGAAGGTCGATCTTAGCATTGTCATGGATGGTATGATACCATAGATCAACAAGAAGATTATCAGATGATCCGTCCACATCAGAGGAGTTCCATTTGATCTTGAATATGCTGTTGAGCCCCCTTTCTGGCTTCGGGGAGGTTATCTCCACCCTCGGTGGTGCATTGTTGAAAAAGAAGAACCTGCCGGATGTGTCAGAATCTTTCAGGCCATCACTATCGACAACATTGATCCGAAATCGAAAGTCATTCCCATTAGGAAAGATCGATGTATCGATCGTACATTTCCCGGGGTCCTCGTAAAAACCGGTCAAGTGTGAGAAGGATGCTCCATTGTCAGAGGATATGAAAACATCCGCAGTGATGAAGTATCTTGATGTGTCCTCATCCTGCACATCCCATGACAGTTCGAAATCTCCGGATATTTCAAGACCATCCGGCTCGGTCAGAATAGTTACTACAGGGGCTTTTTTGTTGAATACTTGGAGTTGAAACTGGCTCTCGGCAAATGAGTAGCTTTCTTCGTAGTTCCATGCAATGACCTTCAGTACGTAATCTCCATCAGGGAGGGTAGGATCTACCAGATCCCAATCATAGGTACCGGTATTCTGATAACCCTCCACAATTACTATCCAGTTCCCTCCTGACGCTGGCCTGATGAAAAGATCGATCGTCAGATCTGTCCCATCTTGATACCTGGCATACCAATGAATAGGGAGTGGAGTGGATACAATATAATCAGGTGCAAGCTCTTGGTCCATCCAGTATTCATCGAAACCTACGATGATCTCGGGATCATATCCCGATCCATCAACATGATCAACAGGACCGATCATGATCATGACAGATGATAGCACGAAAATTGCAGCAAATGCAAATCCAATTTTACCAAGACCCATTGGACCACCCTATTGACCCTATATCGATCAGTGGTCCTCGTTACAATTAAAGGATATTTACACATGAATTTCCAAAGTACACATATGTACAGCCATCAAAGGATCCTATGAAGAAGAGTGGTCTTGGCCTTTTGATACTCGAGATCGGTAATGGTCCCATCCTTGTGAAGCTTGGAGAGCAGCTCAAGCTCCATTGTAAACTCGCCTGTATCGTTCACAGGTTTTCTATTTGCAACTGCATCTATGTCAAGCTGTATCCTGCTAAGCAGCTCCAGTATTTTGGACCTTACATGATGCTCTTGATATGGTCCGATCCCATCATTGGCTCCATTCAAGCTGAGCTCTGTTTCACCATCTTTATCATTGATGGAGATCTCGACAGTTACTGGATTGTAGGTGTCAAATCTGAGCTTTTCCCGAAATATCATAGCCTCTTCTGAGCTAATGGTAGACATGTCCAGCTCAAGAAGTGCCATTTCACATGCTTTCTTCAATGTTTCGGGTCTAACATTGAAGGTCATCCCCTCTGAGAAATTTGACATTATACCGGGTCCGTTTCAGTAATGAACAGTTTTCCTAAATAAAATTGTTATAAGGAGGGTGAAAGTAAATTTTCATGCTCTCTTCATTATCTTCTTCAATCTCACCCTCATATTATCAAACTCCTGGAAAGAGATCTCATCCTTGACCAGCTTATCAAGTAGAACAAGGTAAACTTCATTGTACAATCCATTCTCGGTGATGAATTCATAACCCTCTCCGTTCTTTGTCCTCACCTTCCAGATCAATCCAAGGTCTATGAGGGATCTTAAATTGCTGGTTATCTCATTTCTTGTCTGTTTCGATCGGATCCAAAGATCGCTCTTTGGTATTCCTGGTTCCAATGATATCAATTCCAGGAGTCGTTTCTGTTGATCCGTAAGTTTCCCAGGGATAGGGCGCCCCAATATCGAGTTCTTCTTCATTCCAGAGCAGTAATAAACTCTCTTATGGCCGTCACCGGATCGAACGATCTCTCCGTTCTTCATAAGGAACTGGAGATGATATCTCAGGGTTCCATCCTTGATCCTGAACGCTTCCTGCAGTATCTGGAAAGAAACCCCGGGGTGGCTGATGATATAATCATAGAGACGTTTTCTCGTCCGGTTGTCTAGTGCTCCCTCTCCAGTCACACAGACCAATCCTACTATTTGTCCTTGTCAGCATTAATACTTACCTTTTCTTGTGCAGTTTTCATATCATTCGCAATCTTTTCATATTCCGTCTTGGGTATCTTTCCTGTCTCCATTTTACCCATCAATCCCTCGACAACATCCTCCCTGGATATCGAAAAATTGTATGGTTTTTCACCCTTCATGGCCTCTATTGTAACTGCTTTCAACGTGGGGTCCTTCAGAAGCCTTCGAACCTTATCCTTCCTCCTTCTGGTATAGATGGGAAGTATTATGATGAAAGCTGTCAACATTGCTGCGACCCATATTGTCAAGGATAGGATATAGATCCATGATGGAACTCTATCTTCAATATCCAGGGTTTCAGTCACGGTCACCTCGACCAGGACAATTAGATCGCTTGCAACACCATCCTTATCCACAACGTGTAATTCTATCTCGAAAAGAACCACGTCATCTTCTGAATAGTTCTTCATATCAAAGGTGTGTGAGAAACCTGGTATTCCCTTGAATGGTCTGACGACCATTACTTTTTCATCTCCTTCAGGTTGAATGTATACTGTGGTGGTGAGGTTCATCCAGGAATGGTCCAGAGTCGGATGCGGGAAATATCCTGGATCATCGAGGTCCTTGCATCCGGTGAGATCAAAATATCGGGTCAATTCTCGATCTTCGGGCTTCTCAAGATAGAACGCATTTTCCAACCTGGTTGGATGCGGTGTGGGTGTCAGCAGTTCATCTTTTCCCATCCTCAGTTGAAGCAATGGAGGCTGATCGATATGCAGGTCGATCAGGATCCGAAATTCCTTCGCAGCTATACCACCGTCATCCACAGCATTTATCAAAACCAAGTACTTCCCAGAGGGCCAAGGATCATACGAACCCTGTCTGCGGGATGTATCGATGAATAGACTGGAATGGTATCTACCATTATCTCCAGCATCGAATGCAGAAAATATCGATCTCTTGGAGAAAACTTCCAATGTGCGGCCATACATCATTATTCTGGTTTCCATTTCCGTGATCCAGACACCCTCACCATCTAGGAGCAGATCCGATCCATGGTCTTTTTCCATTATTGCAATCTCAATTCTAAATTGTGGATCCAAAGGAGTAACATGGATCTGACGTAATGTGTTATTGCTTACTTCGATAAGATCTGATGTGGTGACAAGCATTACTTCATCTATCTTCGGTGGATGATTGAAAAATGTTCTTGGAAGCTCTACTGTCCAGTTCAACTTCGTTATGAAATCTCCAATCTTGATCCTAATATCAAAAATATACGAGTCCGGTGTCAATTTCGAAGTGTTGAAAGGAATATACCATTCTGAAAAACTTTCTGATGGATCCTTCGAAGTTCCAATAGCCTTCATTATAAATTCATCATCAATGAACAGCTCCATTGCTTCTATTGGAGTTCCCAAACGGCTGAAAGCTGTTCCTGTGATATTCCACATATCCAATACTGGAACTTCCAGATCAGTATGAACATCAACATCTGCGATCTTGATTATGATCTCATCCACCTGGTTCGAATTTGTGTTGAGCCTGATGGTATCGGTTCCCCCTGTTGCTGACAAACCTCCAAATTGACCGAAGAACCTATATCTTCTCCAATCTGGTCCATCATTTGATTCTAATTCTATTGAAACATAACCATATTCTCCAGCAATAAGGGGAGTGGAAGCATCCGGATAGGTCTCTATACCATTGTTGATGTTGTAATATACGATCGCATTCTTGAGGGGGGTTCCAAAATCGTCCCTAATGAACAGATCCACCCACCAATAGACCGAATAAT
>JAUVBH010000320.1 GCA_030591285.1 Thermoplasmatota archaeon | reverse complement strand
TTCTTGACATCATTTGGGGTCGCAGTGCTTGCCACCTTGAGAATATCATAAAGGGTCTGTCCCTCGATATACAGATCATCGAATGTGATGTCGATCTCCTCTTCATCGTCGATGGTGTATTTCTCATCGGGTTTTGGAGCCTCTTTCCTGGTCTTGAAAGCTGTTTCAGTCTTTTTCACGGCTTCTTCGAATTTCAATGCTCTTCCGACAACAGGTCCTTTCCTCTCCCTGGGGGGTGGTCCAGCTGTTGGTATCCCCTTGAACGGATCCCTTTCCTCTGTTTGAGATGGAGCCTTTGAGGAACCAGAGAACTCATATCCCATCACCTTGAAATCATTGGGTTGCCCATTATTTGATCTTGCGGAGGGTGTTATATTGAATGTAAGATCCTCAGATCTTCTGACCTGAATGTTGGTAGATGGTTCTAGGGGAGATCTATCCGGGGCTCCGATCTCTATCTCTTTGGGACCCTCCCCTTCAACGATCTGGATCTTGGCCTGGAGGTTCTTCAGTTTGAGATATGAGATTATGATAGAGAACTCGAGAAATAAGAAATAGGCACCCATGAGACTCATTACCAAAGGCAAGGTTATTCCCATGTTGCCTCTGATCATAACACCGAGAGTGTAGATGAGCATCACGGTCTCAAGGATCAGGGCAATGACACCCGTGATCATACCCCCCATCTTGATGTAAGGAAGGATAAGTGACGTGAAAAACATCCAGATCCCCAGATGAGCGATAATGAAGTTCATGGGAGGGATATTGAAGATCCCACCCATAATGACGAACGGGGACAGGATGAGAAGAAGCAGTGAACTCACTACCCAAGAAGTGTTCTTGACAGCTTTCCCACCAAGTAAGATGAAGACAAGTCCAACGATGAACATGACAAGACCTACGATAATGAAAATAAGGATGGCAAAGGCCAAAATGAAACCAAAGAAGCTCTGGGCAAGTACTGACATACCGAAGATGAGCACCAGGGCAACAACCCATAGGTTGAGACCTATGAGTTGATACCTGACTCCTCTGGTGGACCTCTCGTACATCTACTGCTCTCCCCTTGGAGTGATGATATCGAGGCTATTTTTTGGTTTTTACTGTTACGAAGATGATTTGAGCGTCAAAGTGAATAACAGGACCATACCACCAAGGTCATGAGCGGAGGGATCGGTTCCATATGCAAGTTCAGGTGGAACCCTGATCGTCTTGGTTTCCCCCGGTGCCCCTAATCCACCCAAGCCAGGTTTCTTCATTCCCAGAAGCCCCATATAAAAACCTGTTATGTATCCAAGCTGTTGGGCAGGTCCAACATATCGTTCCCCGGCAGTAGCAGGAAGAGTACCAGCATCTATCTGGTTCCCGTCCAGATCATGGAGAACATAGTCCACCACAACTTTTTCTCCTTTGTTTGTAACACTACCTGAATCTGCAGCAATGGCCTCCAGCTGTATAGATGCGTTGACCTCAATGGGGGAATCATCGACAGATGCCACTATGGTCATCGGTTCATCATTCTGACCGCTGAACCGGACAATGATCGGGACCATCTCGCCAGGTTGGAGGCGAACTGAGGTTGTTTGGGGAT
>JAUVBH010000035.1 GCA_030591285.1 Thermoplasmatota archaeon | reverse complement strand
CAGACGATGACGATGATGTTATAGCCGATGATGATGACACCAATATCACTGATGATGATGACGACATAATGACCGATGACGATGATGTCCTGCCCGGGGAGGAACCGGGTGGAATAAGCGGAGGAGCACTGGAAGCCGATGAAGATGAGAAGAAAACCAATGCACCTGGTTTCATTGCCATCATTGCAGTGATGTCCATTATGATCGGTGTCAAGTGGATCAAGAGAAAGGAATGAAATTCATATCCTTCTTCTTTTAAAGACCCGAACCATTATGAAAACCACGAAGATCAGTGGAACTGAAAGTATGGACCATTTGATGACATCCCTTCTCAAAGATAGGTTCTCTACATCCTTGTCAATAACTATCAGAGTGTAATCTGTATCAACATCGGTATCTCCGAACGGAGTGGAATACGGGCCCCTCCATAGGAACTTCACATCAGCTCCCTTTGTCAATACAACATGATCTGCATCGGTCCTTGCGAAATTGTCAAACCTGGAAGTCTTTCCCCAGGCAGGATCCACTTGGACCCACCCCATGTCGGGAACATGGAACTCGGTCCATCCATGTGAAAACCTTGTGAGAGCAAGTTCCTCTCCTACCTCGAAGAAGTTTCCCCATCCGGATACTCTCCTTGCAGGTATGCCATTTGCTCTGAGAAGAGCCACGTATAGATTGGACATTTCCGCAGATCCGCCTTCCTCGTTCCTCAGTGTCGTAACAGCGTCCCACTCACCGGGGATCTGCTGATAGTAGATATTATCCAGAACCCATTCGTAAGTGTTCCAGGCGATATCGGTGAGGTCCTCGGATCTCTTTGCTATCTCCCTTGCGATCTCAACAATGGATGGATCATTGACGTTTATCAAAGAACTATCAAGAAGATATCGTGAAAGTTCTGCTTCTTCCTCAGGACCAAGCGTTCCTGATGATCGGGAGATATCATTATCTATTGATGTGAGTCGAAGGATCACATTAATGGTCAAATTAAAACTTGTTCCTGGATCCAGTTCATCAATAGTGTAGTGTATGAATTCATTGCCCCAGGTATCATTTGAAAACCTTTCGGGTTCCAGAGAAGGATCAATTGAGATAACTTCCTGATGGTCAAGACCATCCATGGGAACTGCAAGTCTTAGTGGAATATCAGTAGCTGGAGAGTTTCCCAAGTTCTTTACCTCGACAATAATGGAGATCTCAAGATCTGTGCTCTCGTATCTGTCAACCTCTGGTTTGTTCAGGATCAGGAATAAAAGCGGAATGGTACTTCCGATGAGAAGAATTATCAGGGCAACGGCAATGAGTTTCCTGTTCATTTCCATCCCCTCCTGTCCCAATCAATGGATAATTTTATTTTCTCTTTCAATGGCAGGAATTGCACATCCATCATTCGATCCTCTATGTATTTTACTCTTTGAAGGAGGCCAGCAAGATTGGTGTTCTGGATCTCCAGGCCAGGTCGTTTATTGACCTCAAGGACCATGGGCCCGCTTCTATCAAGAACGATATCGACACCCACATAACCAAGTCTTGAAGCAGCTTGTGCCTTGGAGGCAACTTCAAGCAAACCTTTCCAATCTGACAACTTCAGTGTTGTCAGGTCCACTCCTGTATCTGGATGCTTGGTAACATTACCCCCATGCCCTCTCCAGAACGGGTTCATGGCCTTTCCATCTGAAATTCTCAGTCCCATCCCGATGGCTCCTTTATGCATATTCGCTGCTCCACCTGATTCCTTTGTTGGGAGCCTTATCATTGACATCACAGGAAATCCCTCGAAGATGATGACCCTGATATCGGGAACCCCATCCGAATAATAACCTTCCAGATCCTTATGTGTGACAACTAACTGTTCCAGAAGTGCAACATCGGTCCATTCTGATGAATACTGTCCATCCATGATCTTGGTAATGTGGCGATTGACCTGAGTCACAGACCATTTCTTACCCTTGGAGATCATATTTCCCTTTGCATCCTTCTTCACCACAAGGATACCTTCCCCACCATAACCACTTGCAGGTTTTATGACAAAATCCTTCTGGCTCGCCATAACAGCTTCTGCACAGGGTAGTTCTTTCTTGGTCGTCACAATGCAGTAGGTCTCAGGGGTTGGAATATCAAGCTGATGCAGTGTCCTCTTTATCCGATCCTTTCTGATATGGGGAAATAGATTGCGGGGATTGTATCTGCCAACATAATCTCTGTTCCTTCTACCCAGTCCCATAGCACCTTTGTATGAACCTGTCTCTTTGAAGAGAGGTCTGAACCTAACATATTCCATCAACCTGAGGTTCACCTTCAAAGCGATGACAATGTTCAATAATATGATAAAGCCCCAGATCTCCGGATTCAGTGAGACGAAGCGAATGAAAGGGCTCCAGGTCATTATTGCAAAGGAAATTGCGATGACTATTATGGTCCCACCCAATTTCTTGGAGGGCTCGATCCAGTCTACCTCTGTCACCTGCATGACATAACGATCTGCCAGCCATGAGGTGATAAGGACAGGAAAGAAAATTGTAAGCTGTATTAGAGTTATGTGAAAGGTTTCACCGATCAGCTCCAGAACGGTAATGGTCATTGCAGTGACAGTTAAAATTATTGCCATCCGATGACTGGAAGAGAGATTCACCTTGTGTAGAAGCAAGGAGACGACCATTGCAACAAGAAAGATATCGATATAGAGAACGAGACCGTAGAACAGGCCAGGTCGTACAATACCAAGGGCAACGATCGCTGGACCAAAGACTCCGAAGGTCTTGATCCCAACAACGTTCCGAAGAATTGCAATTACGGTTCCTGCTACGATCAGTTGGAAGAATAACTGTGACCCCTCCAGGATCGGTTGGAAGAAGGGCATGTTCAACCTGGACCAGACGATCATGGTAATGATCAATACCGTTACAAAACCATGGAGAAATAGCTCCTTAGCCTTCATTTCCCTTCATCCTCCCAGCTCTCCACTCTATCTTCTTCCTTGACCTTTTGCATGTAGAAAAACACTGAAATACCTGCGGCCACCAGTAAAAGTATCACTAAAACAATTATCAGCCAGATCCACCAATTACTGTTTTCATCCTCTCCATTGAGGATATCATCGCCATCGTAGCTGACAAAGATCAATTGATCTCCTATCTCAACCTTCCATGCAAGCTTTCCGTTATGGTTGGTCCTTTCAACATCTGTGTAGTTTACCATGAAATCGAATTCTTGATCCACAAGATCCCTTATCTTGACGAACAGGTCCCATTCGGGTCTTGTCGAATTTACGGAGTGAACAAAAGGTCCGGATATCCTGTCGGTGTAACCATAATTCGTTCCGTCAAAAGCCCTGGCACGCACGGAATGGATACCTGAAGAAAGAGTTGTAGAGTGTGTATAATTGTTCTGGGTATCTTCTCCAATTTCGATCCAGATACCATCATTGATCTGTATCTGAACAACTGATGGATCTATTCCATCAGGGTGAGTATATTCCACATTATACTGGAATATAGTATCTTCTAGCCCTTCATCAGGTGAGATATCAAGGACAAGCTTTGGAGAGTTGCCTATATCAGTGACCGTAATGGAGATCGGGGATGATCTGACCTGATTGATACCATCCGAGGTCAAAATAACAAGATCGGTTGTCCCTGATGGGAGGATCAATGTTGCTGAGAAGTTTCCGTCACCTATTGGTTGGAGTAGATATTTTGCACCATGGATGCTGGCATGGACATACTCCGGTGATTGGTCCCTGATGTCTGTTATTTTTACAGTGATGTTAACAAGATCGGCAGTGGTCGGTTGCGACGGAGTGATCACAATGTCCTCTATCCGGGAAGGAGGGTCCAACTGGTCCTGGAACAATACCATGTAGGACCATATCGATGTAAATGTATCTGACACACTGGACGTGAAGAACTTCTTTTCACCGAAACCGAGATCGGGATTCCTGAGAGATTTCAGGAATAGGTAGACGGACTCTTTCTCATCTATATCGGCTTCAAGATAATGAAGTCCAAGGACAGCTCCATATGTGAAAAGAGATGTGGAGAAATTATTGGGAGCGGTGAGATCGGAAGGAGATCTTTTGAACCCGCCATTCTCATTCTGGGAACCCTTGAAAAAATTGACAGCATTTGTCCTTTGAAGGGGAGATGATGAAAGAGTGCTCAATGCTCTGACAGCTCTGTATGATGAAGAGATATCAGAGTCACCTTCTCCAAAGAAGTTCCCGAAACCACCATCTGAATTTTGAAGGGATCTCAGATAGTTCACTGCTCCATTTCTGTCAATAGGTTCCCTTCCGAGAATATCCAACGTCCTGATCGCTCTGTAGGAATACGAGCCTCTGGAGACATATTCTGAGGCAAAACCGAATCCTCCATCGTTGTTCTGGAGGTTTCGGATGTAATTCACCGTGGTCAATGGATCAGGAAGGGGTTCTTCAAGGAGCTGAAGTGTCAGTATCGATCTGTAGGTGGTCTCCACATTGGATAGACCATTCTGCCCGTAACCACCATCAACATTGTGAATGTTCAGAACATAATCGATCACAGCTGTTTCATCCCTGGGGTCCCTACCGATCCGATTCAGGATCGAAACTGCATCGAAGGTTATTCTTGAGTTTGATCCGAGTCCAGGGTAGTCACCGAATCCTCCATTAAGTCTGTTCATGAGAAAGTTCCTGGAAAATTCCGCTGCCTTTGCTTTATTGTAATTTCCACCAAGCACTTCGATCGTAGATATTGCGAAGAATGTTGTATGGAGCCCCTCTTTGGTATCCAGGGAATAATCCAGAAAACCACCGGATCCCATTTGATTTGTGGAGAGGAAGTGGATGACATCATTCTCTCTCGGGATCGTTTCACCAAGAGAAATTAACGCAAAGATCGCGTTGTAAGTGTAGGACACCCTTGCCTCTTCTCCCTGGTAATTTCTGAATCCTCCGCTTGTCTGCTGGTTGCCATGAATGAAATCAACCGCATCCTGGTCGAATGTAGGTGCTTCATTGAAACGAGACAGTGACAATAAGCCTCTTTGGGAATGCAGAATGGTAGAATCCCATATGATGCCAGCATCTCTGTTTGTTTGGTATCCAAATCCTCCATCAATATTTTGATGGTCTTTGATATAATATATCACTCCTGCCTGGTTTGGAACCTGTCCACCTATGAGACCGAGAGCTTGGATCGCATCATGGGTGCTGGAGATATCTGCATCCGTTTCCTTCAACGACGACCTGAACCCATAATTCCCCCAGGCTAGACCGCTGACCTGGAGCTTGTTAAGGAAGGATATCAAACCAGTCTCATTGATTGGCCTTTCACCCAATTCGAATAGGGTTCGGATCGCAGTTAGTGTGGAACCAGCTTTTGATCGATCATTTTGCCAGTCACCATAGCCACCATCTGCATTCTGATAGGAATGGACCAATTGTGCGATCCCCGATCTTTCAGGTTCCTGAATTTGTTGCCCAGTAAGGTTCAGGATCGAAACATAGTAGAATATGTCCCTCAAGGAGATGATCTCATTCTCCTGAATGTTCTGGGAACTTTGAACGAATTTGTAGGATACGAATGGAGAGATCTTATCCGTTCCTGCACTTTGTCCCACGGCTGGTGTGCTATTATATTGCACAGACGTTAGCAGGAACAAGGCTATGATTATTAGAGGAATACTCCCCCCAATGCCCTTCATTGTCAAGACAATACCATTTCAGATAGTTTATGAATACCCCTATCATGTAAGCGCTCTAACTATCCTGAAAAATGTGTTTAGGTCAATTATTGAAGTTTCTCATCGGTCCTTTCTGGCAGAGACCATTTTCTGATGAAGCCTATCAGCCTGCAAGCAGAATGCCTCGAAATTAGCTTCTATGATCTGAGGGAATGGCCCGCCATCACTCTCGATGGAGAGGAAAGGAAGGTTCTTGGTATTCTCAAGGACCTTTTTCACGATGTCGTCATTGCTGATCTCCAGTTTTCCGTCCTCGGTCATGGTTTCCTTGAGGATCGATTCACAAACCCTATTGTTCATACAACCAAAAGGTCCGATGGAGATAACGCCACATGAGTGGTCAATGATGTCAAGGAGTGAAACTCCGATTGTAAGGATGGATTCTCCTGCCATTTCCGGAGATATCAGATGCTTTGCATTTTTGACGATCTTATCGATATCCACCTCTTCATAGTGATAAAGCCCGGTCTCTGCGAACATCTCCTTGATGCTTTTTTCATACTTCCTTTGGACAGCATGTTTAGCCTTATTCTTCATGATCTCACTGAAGGGGTGTGGATCGACGTTGTACTTGTTCTGGATCATGTAATCGATGTAGAAGAACCATTCATGAATTGGGCTGATCTTCGCAGCGAAACCTTTTTCCGCCAACCGCTCACAGATGTATCTTCGAGATATTGCATCATGTCTGACGAATATCTCACCCACAAGGTTGACCAATTTAGCGTCATGAATGTCCCTATGCACAGGGATCGCCTTCAGATTCTTCACAACTTCTCTAAGAGCTCCTTTGAAAACCTTCCAGTCACTGTTGATGGACTTGATGGTCTTGGTCAAACCCCCAAGTTCACCTTTTTCCCCGGAATCCATCACCGACCTGAGGATATTCTCCCACTGCTGGTCAAATATCTTCAGTGCCTCATCTTTAT
Organism: Thermoplasmatota archaeon; assembly: GCA_030591285.1. GTDB lineage: Archaea > Thermoplasmatota > Penumbrarchaeia > Penumbrarchaeales > Penumbrarchaeaceae > JAFGLL01. The sequence continues at coordinate 3,399 of JAUVBH010000035.1, read as the reverse complement.
CCTTAGAATAAGCCATGAGCATGTTGCGGATATCGTCCATTATGTCCGCAGATACTATGATGAACCAGAACTTTAAAAGCACAGAGTTCCCAAGACCTCCATATCCATCTTCAGAGGTCAGTGCAAGCATAGCTACATCCTCGATCTGCATACTCTTCATCAGCATGTTGAGATAGATGTGATACTGACCAAGACGGCAAGGTCCATTGGCCGTAGGCATGAAATAGACCAGGACCTCCTCGCTTTTTGGATCTCTATATTTCAAGTATTTCAACAGGGCCCCTGTAGTGACCATCATCGGGAGGCACTCTTTTCCTGTAGTATTCGATTTACCCAGTTTAAGGACCTCTTCATCTGCTGGTGGGAGGGCCAGAGCATTTACACCTATGGACTCCAGAAGCTGGGCACCACCAGATGTTTGAAGATCACCCATTGATGGGAACACGATCCGGACCCTGGGATCGAACATGTCCAGCTTCTCACCATCAGAGGTGGTTACGATCATTTTCCCATCTTTGAGCTCGGCTGTAGCTGGTCTATATTGTTTTTCTTCAGTTATCATGGTTTCTTGCTGTATGAGCTGTCTGTAACCTTTGAAAATATCGATGGCGGCCTCAATTCTTGTTTCCAGACCGGCATCTGCAGAATGGCTGTCTAGCTCAAGTGTCAGGGATGGCTTCATCCCCATCATATCTCTGAAATAGGTTATAATGTAAGAATCGGGACCGCAACTGAAATTTGTGATGAATGTCCCGAAGAGTTGTGGGTGTCTTTCCACTATTCGAGCAGCTTTCAGTATCGTCTGTCCGTTGGACCAGAACATATGCGGATACTTCTTCTCCTGATCGAAGGTCAGGAAATCATATGGAATGATCCGAAAACCCCTTGAAGCGATCTTTTGGGGTATACCCATGTTTGCTTCCTTCACGAAAGCATTGTAAGATCTGCCAAATAGGACGATGGCCATCTGATCCTTGTCCTTCTCCAGATCCTTCATGACTTCATTGCCGATCCTCTTAAAATGATCAACAAGGGATCGTTGTTTTTTGACAGCCAGGTCAAATGCGGTCTCCGCCTCTTTTCTGGAGAATCCAAGTTCTTTGGCAATTTTGACCATCCCATCCTTGCCTTTGTCCAATCCCCTCATGAAGCTCAATGTATCATCGATCAGAACCACTCCACGATCATTGATCTCCTTTTTGAATGTTTGACGGAGGTAAAAAGGTTCACATTGTGTGAGGGGGCAGGCATAATTGGCAACATGCCCGTTGGGGACATGGTAACCTTTAATATGCGGGAGGAAGATGTAATCCGGACCCTTTTTCAGAAGGTTCATGAACATTCCATGGGTGATCTCCGCTGGATAACAGAAAGGGGCCCCGATCTGATCGGTACCTTCCTGATCAACCTCATCCGAGATGATCACCTTCATTCCAAGCTTGGTGAAGAAAGTGTAGAACAGAGGATAGTAAGTGCTCATCATGTAGGTCCTGTTGATACCGATTGTCTTTGCACCCTCTTTGAGATGGGGCACAAGGTCAGCATAATCATGGAAGACCATTCTTTCCCTTAGTGAAGGCAGATTGAACTTTTCAACATCATATTCAACAGATTTCCTGATGTTGTAGTATCTGTTGCAAGCTCCTCCGAACGGGTATACCTTATCTTCGATCTTGATCCTGGCGATCTCACATCCAAGATCACATTTTTCCTTACCACCCATACAGATGAAGTTGTCCTTGTACTCAACTTCCCTGTTGGATAGTTCCTCGAGATCGAACGATCCTTCCGGGATCAATCCTTTTTCTATCCTTTCCTTGATCGCAAGTGCAACACCAAAAGCTCCTGCAAGTTCCGGCATGGGAGGAACGATAACCTCTTTCCCGGTGAGGCCTGCCATGGCGATGGGAACCGCTCTGTTCAGGCAGACCCCTCCCTGCATGAATACCTTCTCTCCAACCGGTCTAGTCCCTTTGACCCTGTTTATGTAGTTCATGCATATCGAGTAGACCAGACCTGCCACTATGTCCTCCCTTTCCATCCCTTCATGGGAGGCTCTTTTGATATCGCTGCTGATAAAAGCGGCGCATTGATCGTTGAAATTTGGAGGCGTTTCCCCTTTCATTGCGACATCTGCGATCTCTTCCATAGGGAGACCAAGTGTCTCCTTGGCAGATTCCTCTAGGAAGGATCCTGTCCCGGCACTGCATGCTTCGTTCATCGCATAATCTGACGGAACACCGTTGGTGATGAATGTGTATTTTGCATCCTGCCCACCTATCTCGAAGATGGTGTCAACATCCTTGTCGAAATGAACGGCAGCAGTTGCATGGGCGATTATTTCGTTCAGTATCCCATCAGTTAATGCATGCAGTCCAGCTATCTGTCTTCCTGAACCGCATACACCCAATCCAACAATATCGATAGACAGAGGTACCTGCTCCTTCAAAGCCCCGTAGCATTGCCTTGCAGCCTTCACAGGGTCCCCTAGTGTTCTGAGATAGATCGATCCCAGAACTGAATTATCCATTGTTCCCAATAGGACAGCCTTGGTCGTAGTGGAACCAACATCCAGACCGATAATGCATCGGTCTCCTTCCTTGGCAGTTCCCCTATTCATGGTTTTGAAGTGGACCAGATCCTTGTGAATGGATAGTTTGGGAAGATGGTCGAAGGATGAGCGGTCCGAAAAGAATATTTTATCAATACCCGGAAATCTCTTTGTATCGTTCTCCAATGCCCACAGTCCTGCACCAAGAGCTTCGAAATATGGGGCTGTTTTGGGTATCTCCAGACCCGAGATCTTTTTTACAAGATGGTCGACCATCAATTCGTTCTGGGAGGTCCCGCCAACCATCATGATATCCTTTTTGGGGATCTTTTTCAAAAGCTCAATGATCTTGTGCCCCATCATATCGCATAGACCAGATACGACCTGTCCCTTTGGTATTCCTTTATTCGTGGCGTGTGTACAATCGCTCTTGCAAAACACAGTGCATCTGCTGGATAATCTATGTGACTGGGTATTCTTACCATACTTCATGGCCTCTTCAATGCTCATTCCCATTCGGCGGATCTGCTGGAGGAAGAATTCTCCGGTTCCAGAAGCACACTTGCTACCAGTATGGACATTGGTGATCTTTCCATCATCATCCAACTCGTAGACCATGAAGGTTTCCCCGCCGGCACTGACTATTGCATTGAATCTTTTATTGGAGGTATTTACCCAATCATATGCGTGTTCCACTGCTTCAGGTTCACTGATGGAGGTCAGATCCACAAGCTTTCTGAACCTTCTTCCTGTTACTACGATACGATCGAATTGGGCGCTCTTGAGGGCTTCTAGATTCTTTGCGAGTATTCGTTTAGGATCTCCTTCATGAGGCTCGATAACCACCT